>NZ_JBEXEA010000001.1:21630-220853 GCF_040606035.1 Streptomyces sp. NPDC005483 | reverse complement strand
TACGTCGGCCATCTCGTCGACGCCCTCGCGGGCATCCTGGCCCCGGCTCCTGGCCGCCCTGGTGGTCCTCGTGGCGGCCGCGGCCGCCGGTGTGCTGCGGATCGGCTTCCCGCACCACATGGTCGTATCCGGCCACACGGTCCCCGATCAGCAGCGAGAATCGACCGAGGACGCCCGGCCCGCCGCGGCCGGTCCCCTGAGCACTCACCACCGCACGGCCGACTCACGTGGAGCCGCTGATGACCACCGCACGGGACCTCGCGATCGTCGCCCTCGACGTGACCGCCGACAAGCCGGTCGAACAGGGCGATCTCTCGCTCGCGCTCGCGGGAGCCGAGCTGTTCGACCTCCTCGACGCGCACGCCCTCGTCCTGGACGGCGACCGCATCCTGCCCAACGCCCCATCCCCCACGGGCGACCGCCTGTTGGACGAGGCCGCCGAGTCGCTGGTGCGGCAGCAGCCGTACGAGTCGGTCGAGGACTGGCTGTGGCGCCGGGGCCGCGGGCTGTCCTCGGCCTACGTCGACGACCTGGAGCGGATCGGGCTCACGACCCGGCAGCGTGGCCGCCGGATCCCGCTGCGGACCGGGCGGACGGAGCTGGTGGACTCGGCGGCCCGGCGGCAGGCCGAAGAGCGCCGGGCGGCGGGCGAACCCGTCCTCACTGCCCTGGCGGCAGCCGCCGGGATCGGCGACGAACCGGCCGGGGAACTCGCCGACGACACGGTCACCGTGCTGGCCGCGGTCGGGGACGCGGTGATGGAACTGGAGGCCGTACGCCAGCGGAAGGCCATCGAGGACGCCGCGTTCGACAACGTGTGGCGCGGTTACTAGGAGCCGGCGGCGCCGAGCAGGGCCCGGCAGTTGTCCCACAGAGGGCTCAGGCGCTGGGGGCTGTTGTAGAGCTTGGCGAACATCACCTGGCCCTCCAGTTGGGCCACCACCGCCCGCGCCGCCTGCCGCGCGTCGGACACGGTGGCGTCGCCGCGGTCCCGGGCCTCGGCGACGACCGCCTCGACCATGTCGACCTGCGCGTCGAAGATCTCCTGGAGCCGCCCGCGCACGGGTTCGACGTGGTTGCTCAGCTCCAGAGCGAGGTTCCCGAACAGACAGCCCGACACCGTGCCACAGCCCTCCTGGACAGCGCGCTGGCCCGCCTCGGTCTGCTCGAAGAGCGCGCGCAGCCGCTGCAACGGGTCCGCGTTCGCGCTCAACGCGCTTTCCCACTCACGCCGTTGAGCCGCCCAGTGCTCTTCGACGACGGCGAGCGCGAGGGCCTCCTTGGACTCGAAGAAGTAGTAGAAACTGCCCTTCGGCACCCCGGCCGCCTTGCAGATCTCGGCCACGCCCAGCGCCGAGTAGCCGCGCGTCTCGATGAGCGAGCGCGCGGCACCGAGGATCTTCTCTCTGGCGTCACTGGTACGTCCCACAGAAGGAGTGTACGTAAGTACTAGACCGGTCGGCTAGGAAGGGGGCCGACTCGCCCGTCACAGCACCGGAAGCCCGTCGGCCTCCCGTCGCTCCAGGCGCGCGACGAGTTCCGCCGCCGACGACTTGATGGCCTCCAGGCCGGACTTCCCCCAGGTGCGCGGCTCCACGTCCGCCGCGCACACCGTGCCCAGCACCATCCCCGTGGAGTCGATGAGCGGTGCGCCCAGATAGGAACGGATGCCGAACTCGTCGACGACCGGGTTGCCCGCGAACCGCGGGTAGTCACGGACGTCCTCCAGGACCAACGCCTTGCGGCGGGCGACCACATGGGGGCAGAACCCATGATCGCGCGCCATATAACGGCCCACTTCCGGCTTGGCCTTGTCCCCGTCCGCCGGGGGCCGGGGTGCGGGAATCCTGAGACCGGCGAAGAACTGCCGGTGCTCGCCCAGGAAGTTGACCATCGCGTACGGCGCCCCGATGCGCTCGGCGAGCCGCTCGGCGAAGGCGTCGAGGACGGGCTCCGGATGCTCCCCGAGCCCGAGCAGGCGCAGCCGTCGCGTCCGGTCCGGGGCCTCCTTGTCCTCCGGGGTGAGCAGCAGTCGACCGGCCGGGCGCGGTGGGTCGTAGCTCATGGGCGGCCGTCGCTGTGGACGTCGGTCATATGCGGCTCCGTAGCGGTGTATGCGTGGGTCACATGTGGGCGCCATGGCTCGGCGCGGGCGCCGGGCTGTGGGCGATGAGATGCCGTACGAGGGTGAGCAGGGTCTGCACACCGGAACTGGAGATCCGGGCGTCGCAGCGCACGATCGGGATCTCCGGCGGGAGGTCGATGGCGGCGCGGACCTCCTCGGGGTCGTAGCGGTACCCCCCGTCGAACTCGTTGATCGCGACGATGAATCCGAGGCCGCGCTGTTCGAAGAAGTCCACGGCCGCGAAGCAGTCCTCCAGTCTGCGGGTGTCCGCGAGGATCACCGCGCCGAGCGCGCCCTCGGAGAGTTCGTCCCACATGAACCAGAACCGCTCCTGCCCGGGTGTGCCGAACAGGTACAGGACGTGTTCCGGGTCGAGGGTGATCCTTCCGAAGTCCATGGCCACCGTCGTCTCGACCTTGTTCTCGATGCCGTCGAGACTGTCGGTCGCGGCGCTGACCGTGGTGAGCAGTTCCTCCGTGCTGAGGGGGGCGATCTCGCTGACCGCGCCCACGAAGGTGGTCTTGCCTACCCCGAACCCTCCCGCCACCAGGATCTTCAGTGCGGTGGGGAAGGGATCAGAGCTGTCGTCGTAGTCCATCGAGCACTGCCTCCAGAAGAGCCCGGTCAGTCGGGTTGTGGGTGAACTCGGGGGGCTTGGTGGTCAGCGCCCCGCAGTCCACGAGGTCGGACAGCAGCACCTTGGTGACCACCGCCGGCAGCTTGAGATGGGCGGCGACCTCGGCGACCGAGACGGGCGCGCGGCACAGGTCGAGCGCCTGCGCGTGCTCGGGGCCGAGGTAACCGATGGGGGTGGCACCGGTGGCCATCACGTGTGACAGGAGGTCGAACGCGATGGACGGCCGGGTGCGGCCGTTGCTGACCGTGAAGGGCCGCACCAGCCGCCCGGCCGCGTCGTCGAGCCAGGGCCCGTCGCCGACCGCCGCCACGCTCAAGGCCTCATCGCCGGGGATTCGACGGCATGCTGCCGGGGCGCGGTCACCAGGTAGGGCCGCACGCTCTTGACGAGCATCGCCATCTCGTAGCCGAGAACGGCGGCGTCGGCCTCGCGTCCCGCCAGCACGGCGAGACAGGTGCCGGAGCCGGCGGTGGTCACGAACAGCAGCGTCGAGTCGAGCTCGACGACCACCTGGCGGACGTCTCCACCGTCGCCGAAGCGGACGCCCGCGCTGCGGCCGAGGGAGTAGAGACCGGAGGCCAGGGCCGCCATGTGGTCGGCGCTGTCCCCGTCGAGGCCGTGGACCGACTTCACGAGCCCGTCGCAGGACAGCAGGACCGCGCTGCTGGTGTGCGGCACGCGCTGCACGAGACCGCTCATCAGCCAGTCGAGATCGGATACATGGCCGGTCGGCGCTTCGCTCGCCATGGTGGATCGACTCCTTGAGGTACGAAGGTCTGCGGGAGCGCTGGGGGGTGGGGTGAACGCGGGGGTGGTCATCCGGCGGGTGCGCTCCCGTCGTGCCGGGGGGTGGTGCGGTCGTGATCGAGGCGTTGCGTCTCGGATATGCGGGGCCGCTCCATGGGGGTTGCGTCGAGGGGGGTCACGTCGATGGCGGCGGCGTCGGACGTGGGTGCGGCGTCCCTACGGCTCGCGTCGAGGTCGGCGTCGAGGCTGATGTCGAAATCGAAGGAGGCGGACGGGTCGGGGGGCGGGGTGGGGCGGAGCTCCAGAGGCGCGAAGGCCGAGGAGACGGTGCCGGGGGTGGCCGTACCTGTGGGGGCGGTGTCCGTGTGCGTTCGGCTGGTAGGGGCCGGGTCCGGGTGGGCCGCACCCAGGTGACCAGGATCGATGTGGGCGGAGTCCACGGGTGCGGGCCCCATGGGGGTGGGGCCCAGGGGGGTGGGGCCCAGGGGGGTGGGGCCCAGGGGGGTGGGCCCCATGGGGATGGGGCCCAGGGGGGCGGAGTCCATGGGGGCAGGGTCCGTGGGCCCGGACCCTGTGTGCGCTGAGTCCATGTGGGCGCGGGCACCGGGGCGGGACGCGGTGTGCGTCGAGTCCATGTGGCCGGCCTCCCTGCGAGGGGACGGCAATGGCAACGGCGTGGGCGGTTCGCCGTGCTCCGGCTCCCGGTGTTGCTGGGCCTCGGCGAGGTTGATCCCGCGCTGGAAGGCCGCCATCAGCCCCGGGTCGTGGCCGGCGACGTGTTCGGCGTCCTGCCGTGGCGCCGGTCCGCCGCGCAGTTGGGGCGCGATGTGCTCCTGGGCGCGACGCCGGGGCAGTTGGGGCTTACCCATGGTGCCGCGCACGGTCCCGGTACGCGGGGTGGGCGGCGCGGCCACGTGCTCGGCGACCAGCCTCCGGTCGTCGGGCCTGATCCCGGGCACGGCCTCGGCGGGGGTGGGCCGCGCTCCGCGGGCTCCGCGCACGGGCAGCGGCGCGGGACGCCCGGCATGCGCTCCACCGCCGTTCGGCCCGCCTCCACCAGCAGACTGCCGATCGGTCACCGTTCCCTTGTCACGGGCCAGGGGCCCGCTCCCGCTGGAAGCGGGGCCGCCCGCCATGTGCCCCCGGCCGCCTTCAACCGGTACGGCCGAGCCACCGTGCATGGAGGACCCACGGGCATCTGACAGGGGGTCCCCGCCAGGCATCGGGCCACCGGCACCCGGTGCCCTCGAGCCGCCCTGCGGAAGGGCTGCGCCGCCACCCGGCGGCAATTCACCGCCGGGCACCTGGCCTCCGCCACCCGGCCCATGCCCGTCCAGCGGAGAGCCGCCCGCCCCGGCAGACCCGCCGTCGCCCGGTGAGCGCCCGCCCTCATGCGCAACGCTCCCGCTGCTGCCCGGTGCCCCCGAGCCGCCGTTCAAGAAGCGCCCGGCACCACCGGAGAGAGGATCGCTGCCGCCAGGCCCCTGCTCTCCGCCGCCACGCGTCGCGCGACCACTCCCGTTCAGTCCCGGCCCACGGCCACTGCGTCCGTCCCGGACGCCGTGCGGCGCCGCTGAGGCGCTGTTCGCCGTCGGCGCCGCACTTCCGTTGAGACCGGGCCCCGCGCCCCGGATCTCCCGCCGCTGTGGGGCGGCCGCCGGACGCGGCTGCGCGGGCGCTCCCCGGTGGCGTGCCTCCTGCCCGGGCCGCGGATGGACCGGGCCCTGCGGGGACACGGCTGTTCCCGCAGACCCGCCGGTCCCCGTGGCTTCCGGCGCCCGCGCACCGATCACTCCCGGCGCCGAACCCAGCAGCGCCTGCGGCACGACGAGGACGGCCTGGACGCCGCCGTAGATGTTGGTCTGGAGCCGGACGTGGATGCCGTGCCGCTTCGCGAGCTGCGAGACCACGAACAGCCCGATGCGCCCGTCCGCCAGCAGGCTCGCGACGTTGACCTGGTCCGGGTCGGTCAACAGGGCGTTCATCCGGTGCTGTTCGGCGACCGGCATGCCGAGCCCGCGGTCCTCGACCTCGACGGCGAGCCCGGAGGTCACGAGGTTGGCGCGCAGCAGCACTTGGGTGTGCGGCGCCGAGAACACCGTGGCGTTCTCGACCAGTTCGGCCAGCAGGTGGATGACGTCGGCGACGGCGTGCCCGCGCAGCGTGCCGTCGATCGGCGGCACGAGCTTGACCCGCGAGTACTGCTCGACCTCGGCGATGGCGGAGCGCAGCACCTCGGTCATGGAGACGGGGTTGCTCCACTGCCGGCGTGAGACGGCTCCGCCGAGGACGGCAAGGTTCTCGGCGTGCCGGCGGATCCGGGTGGCGAGGTGGTCGACGTGGAAGAGCCCCTTGAGCAGGTCGGGGTCTTCGATCTCGTTCTCCAGCTCGTCGAGGATGGAGATTTCGCGGTGCACCAGCGACTGAAGCCGCCGCGCGAGGTTGACGAAGACTTCCAGTTTCTGTTCGCTGCCGGCCTGGCTGGAGAGCTGGGCGGCCTTGACGACGGCGGTGACGGCTCCGTCGTGGGCGCGGGCCAGGTCGGCGGCGAGCAGTTCGAAGTCGTCGGCGTGGTCGGGTGGCCCGCTGTGCGGGCTGCGCGCCTGTGGCACCTCGCCGCGGCGCAGCCCCTCGACCAGGGCACGCAGGTCGGCCTCGCGGCGCGCGCTGCCGCGGCGCAACGCGGCGACGCGGTCGCTCACCGTTTGCGCGGCGCGGTCGGCCGCCACGGCGGCGATGAGGATGGCCGCGAGGGTCACCGAGACCGCGCCGGTCAGGACGCCCCAGAGGATGAGGCGGGGTTGTGCCCCGGTGGAGCGGACGGTGAACAGGACGGCCGCGCAGCCGCTGAGGGCGACCGCGATCGGCGGGAGCACGGCCAGCCGCAGCAGTTGCGGCCGTATGTGCGTCTCAGGCAGCGAGGGGATCGGGCGGGCGACCGGCCGCCCGTGCCGCCCGCCCTCACGGCGGTCTGCGCGTGCGGCCGGTGCACGGAGGTGAGACATCGGTGTCCTTGTACTGGTCCGTCGGTCCTGTCGGCCCGAGGGCTCCGGGCCGGCCGGCCGGGGTAGGCGGGCTCCGGCGCGTGCCCCTACGGGCTTCGGGGCGGGTTGCCGGGCGGCTCGCGCGGCGGCGTGGTCGTCGGTCACCGGCGCGTCGCCTCCCTCCTCCCCGCACCTCGGCTGTCCGCCTCGGGCATGCGTCATGGCGTACCGGTCGGGAGAACCGAAGACTTCAGCCCCTGGTCGCCCGACGGACACTCACAGTAGTCGCCAACGCATCATGTGCGAGCGGCAGTTGACAAACTCCCCCGCGGAGCGTCCCGCTCTGGTATGAGCCCTCGTACGACAGACCGCCAAGCCGACCGGCCCAGCACCCTCGAACGAGTGAATACCGATCAGCCCTGCTCAGAAGCGGTCAGAGGCGACCGACGAGGCTCGGCTCACGCGCGTACCCCGGCCCACCACGCCGACCCGCCCCGGGGGCCCGTCAGGCCCGCCCACACCCCTCCGGAGCCTTGGCCCGAGCCTTCCGCATTGTCACTGACAGTGTCCGCTCGCCATGCCCCCCGCCACGGCGCGAGCAGGTGAACGGTCACTGCTCGCTTCGCCTCACAGGGGCACTCTGGCAAGAACC
The DNA here is from genome assembly GCF_040606035.1 of Streptomyces sp. NPDC005483. Taxonomy (NCBI): domain Bacteria; kingdom Bacillati; phylum Actinomycetota; class Actinomycetes; order Kitasatosporales; family Streptomycetaceae; genus Streptomyces; species Streptomyces sp. NPDC005483. The sequence goes on along the minus strand of NZ_JBEXEA010000001.1, from coordinate 213,708 downwards.
CTGACCACAGGCGCGCGTGGCTGCACCCCCGCCGGAACGCGTACGGGGGTGCGGTCAAAGCACCCCCAGCCCTCCCCCATCCGCACCTACGCCAGGGGCGCGGGTGACTGCCCGACAGACCCCCATCACCCCGCAGCAGCCCCGCACCTCTCGCGGAACCACCACTCAGCGCTCGACCACCACCTCCGGCTCCCCGGCGACCCCCGGCTCTCCGGCAACCGTCGACTCCCCGGCAACCGTCGGCAGCGCGGGCCACCCCCCGGCCGGAACCTTCGCCACTCCTCGCCACCAAGGATCGACCGCCGGAAGCGCCCCGGGCTCGAACGGTTCTCCCGGCCGCGGCGACGCCATGGCGACCCCCGCCTTGTGAGAGAGCAGCATCGTCTGCTCCGCGGGCTCCACCCAAGGGTGCTGCGCGAGATTGAACGAGCCCCAGTGGATCGGCAGCAGCACCCCCTCCGCCGCATCCCCGCCCTGCAGATCCAGGTGGGACCGCACAGCCTCTTCGGGCGTCATGTGGATGTCCGGCCAGAACTCCGAGTAGGCGCCGAGCTGGATCATCGTGGCGTCGAAGGGCCCGAAGGCCGCGCCGATGTCCTTGAACCCCTCGAAGTACCCGGTGTCACCGCTGTGGAAGACCCGGTGCTCCCCGCTGGAGACGACCCAGGACGCCCACAGCGTGTGCTGGGTGTTCCGCAGCCCCCTCCCGCAGAAGTGCCGCGCCGGGGTGGCCGTCAGCGTCAGCCCGGCGACCTGCGTCGACTCGTGCCAGTCCAGCTCACGCAGCCGGTCCGCGGAGACTCCCCAGTGCTCGAGATGGGCTCCCACACCGAGCGGCACGGCGAAGACGGTGTCCGTCCCGGCCAGTTCCTTGATCGTGGGCATGTCCAGATGGTCGTAGTGGTCGTGGGAGATGACGACCACATCGACCGGCCCGAGTGCGGCGAGCGGCAGCGGCACGGGGTGCAGCCGCTTGGGTCCGGCGAAGGGGAACGGGGAGCACCGCTCACCCCATACGGGATCGAACAGCACCCGCCGCCCGTCGATCTCGGCGAGCACGCTGGCATGTCCCATCCAGGTCAGCCGCAGACCGGTGGCGGGCGGCTTGGAAAGGTCGGCGAGTGTCGTGGCGTGCACCGGGATCCGGCCTTCCGGAATCCGGCGGGACCTGCTGTCACCGTCGAAGAAGACCTTGGCGAACTCCATCAGCCCTTCGGGCCGGATCCGCACGTTTCCGTCGGGGTTCTGGAAGACACCGTCTTTGAAGTGGGGGGATCTGCGGATACGCGCCATGCGCTCACCGCTCGGGTCCGCACCGAAGGCCGCGGGCTGCAACGCGCGGAGCCCGGAGCTCAGGGGACGGAAGCCGGTCACGGTACCTCCAGGTGGAGTCGCTGAGGCATCCATTATGGTCCGCCCCTCCGACAGTGCCGGAGTCTGTCCGGTCACACGGGTAGGGACGCCGTGGGAGCGGATCACGTTGACAGGGCGTACCCGGATGCCGATACTGACTCCCCGTTCAGTAGCCCGTCCCGCCGTACCGGAGCCCGCGTGACCACCCCCCTGCTGTCGCTCACCTGGACCGACCACGTCACCGGCCGCCAGGGCTTCCTGGTCGTCGACCGGCTGGTGCGCGGTGTCGCGAGCGGCGGCCTGCGGATGCGCCCGGGCTGCACGCTGGACGAGGTCGCCGGTCTCGCCCGCGGCATGACCATGAAAGAGGCCCTGCACTACGACCCCGAGGCGCGGTACATCCCGCTGGGCGGCGCCAAGGGCGGCATCGACTGCGACCCCCGGGACCCGGAGGCGTACGGCCTGCTCGTGCGCTACCTGCGGGCCGTGCGGCCGTACGTCGAGAAGTGCTGGACGACCGGCGAGGATCTCGGCCTCAGCCAGGACCTGGTGGACCGGGCGGCCGCGGAGGCCGGCCTGGTCTCCTCGATCCAGGCGGTCTACCCGCTGCTCGACGACGAGGCCGCGGGCCGGCGGCGGCTCGCGGACGCGTTCGCCGTCGAGGTGGACGGCATCGGGCTCGACGAGCTGGCGGGCGGCTGCGGCGTCGCCGAGTCGGCGCTCGCGGCCCTGGACGCGGCCGAGGTGCCGTACACGGGCACGCGTGTGGCCGTGCAGGGTCTCGGGACCATGGGCGGGGCCACGGCGCGCTTCCTCACGCGCGCGGGGCTCACGGTCGTGGCCGTCGCCGACATCAAGGGCACGATCTGCAACCCGGCGGGGCTCGACGTCGAGGCGCTGCTGGCCGCCCGGGACGCCCACGGCACCGTGGACCGCTCCGTCCTGCGCCCCGCCGACCGCGAACTGCCCGGCGATGCCTGGCTGTCGCTCGACGCGGAGGTGCTGGTGCCCGCGGCTGTTTCGTACGCGATCGACACCGGCAACCAGGAGCGGATCAGGGCCCGTTGGATCGTCGAGGCGGCCAACATGCCGGTCCTGCCCGCGGCGGAGGCGCTGCTGGCCGCGCGCGGGGTGACCGTACTGCCGGACGTGGTGGTCAACTCCGGGACCAACGCCTGGTGGTGGTGGACCCTGTTCGGCGACATCGGCGCGGACGCCGACGAAGCCTTCGCGCACATACGACGTTCCATGCGCGCCCTGGTCGAGCAGTTGCTGGCGCGCGCGGAGGCGGACGGCACCTCGCCGCGCGCTGCCGCGCACGCCCTGGTCGCGGACCGGTTGCCGGTGATCGCGGAACGGTTCGGCCGGTACCGCTGACCTCGCCGCCGTCGGTCGGCGCCCTGCAGGTCGACGGATTAGGGTGATCCCGTGGCGAGAGTGCGGTTGACAGTGGCCGAGCGGCGCGAGGAGCTGCTGCGGGCCGCCATCGAGCAGATCGAGGCGCGGGGTGTGGCGGCCGTCAGGATCGCCGACGTGGCCTCGGCGCTCGGGGTGAGCAACGCCCTGGTGCTCTATCACTTCTCGACCAAGGAGAAGCTCGTCGCCGCCGCGTTCACCTACGCCGCCGAGGACGACCTGGCCCATCTGCGCAAGCTCCTCGGCCGCCGCACCAGCGCCCTGCGCCGGCTCCGGTCGGCCGTGCGCTGGTACGCGCCCACGGGCCAGGCCAAGGGCTGGCGGCTGTGGATCGAGGGCTGGGCGGTGGCCCTGCGCGACCCGGCGCTCCAGGAGGTCACCCGCGACCTCGACAGACGCTGGAAGGCGGCGCTCACGGAGGTGATCGCCGAGGGCGTGGCCGCGGGCGAGTTCCGCTGCCCCGACCCGCAAGCGACCGCGCTGCGCCTCACCGCCCTCCTGGACGGCCTGGCCGTCCAGCTGACGTCCTACGCGGGCGCGGTGCCCAGGTCCCGGGCCCAGGAGTGGGTGGACGAGGCCCTCACGCGGGAACTCGGGCTGGACGGCGCGAGGTCCGCACAGCGGGGCACGGGGAGCCGGTGCGCCCAGGTGGGCGATCCGGCCACGGACACCGGCTGAAACCCGCGCCGCCCGGCCCCGGCACCGCGCACCGTTCAGGCCCCGGCATCGCGCACCGTTCAGGCCACCGGAGCGATCCGCGTCTTGATGTCGTCCAGCGACAGCACGCCCTTGGCCGTCACATGGTCGCCGGAGGACTCGCCGCGCAGCCGACGCCCGATCCACGGCACCAGATACTCACGAGCCCAGTGCACATCGTCCCGCCGCACGTCCAGCGGCCCGCGAGGGGGAAGCGGCGGCCAGGGCTGGTCCGGATCCGCCGGCACCTCCAGGCCCAGCACCTGTCCCGCACGGAGCGCCACACGCGTGTGCCCCTCAGGGGAGAGGTGCAGCCGGTCTCCGTCCCAGGCCCGCCGGTCCTGGATGGTCTTCAGGGACCACAGATCGAGCACCGGGCACCCGTACCGGTCGGCGACGGCCCGCACATGTCCGTTGTACGTGGCGATCTTGCCGCGCAGGTGCTTGAGGACGGGCACCCCGCGGGTGTCGAATCCGGTCGTCACCATGACCGTGCCGCACGTCTTCGTGAGCCGGGCGATGGCCCGCTCGAAGCGCTCGGCGACCTCGTCGGGGTCGGTACCGGGCCGGATGATGTCGTTGCCGCCGGCGCAGAACGACACCAGATCCGGTGCCAGTTCGGCGGCCTGCGGAAGCTGGTCCTCGACGATCTGGTCGAGGAGCTTCCCGCGTACGGCGAGATTGCTGTACCTGAAGTCGCCCTCGGGCCGCCGGTCCGCGAGAAGTACCGCGAACCGGTCGGCCCAGCCGACGAACGCCCCGTCGGGGCCGGGGTCGCCGACGCCCTCGGTGAAGCTGTCCCCCACCGCCACGTACGACCCGATCACTGAGCTGCTGTCATTCTTCGAATCGTCTGCCACAGCCGTTCATGATTCACCTTCGAATGTGACCTACGCGACCGTAGGAAGGGCTTGACGGGCGGTGAGATAAGCCACTCCTAAAGTGTTGGCCAAACTAGGAATAGGCCTCTCATCAGGAGTGTTGACGCTGCGACCGCCACACCCTGAAGTCAGCGATCCGGAAGTGGCTCCAGGTGGTCCGGAACGCGAAGTGCCCACGCGTGTAGGGCTCCGGGTCGGTGTAGTCGAAGACGAGCCGCCCGTTGTTCCACCACTGCACCGTGGAGCCGTCGGAGACGATCCGCACCCGGTTCGGCTCGTTGGCGACGAGCAGCGGTTCGGTGTAGTCGTAGATCAGCGGCCGCACACCGGGTTCTCCGACGTACCGGCGCAGCCGTGTCGTGGTGTTGTAGTTGGCCCCGTAGCCGGAGTAGTAGGTCTTCAGGTAGTCGTACTCCGCGAGTGCCCCGCCCCGGTGGGTGGCGAAGAGGTCGTCGGGGGACCGGACGTCGACCGCGTTCCAGAAGTTGTTCAGGTCGGACACCCGGTCGTTGGCCCCGCCCGCGGACACGGGCGTCGCGGTGTACTCCAGAACGTACGGCCCTTCGAGCGGCTGCCTGTACCAGATCGTCGCACCGGCGGGCACGTCGACCTCCAGGACGCCGCGCCGCGCGGTGACCGTGCCGCCCTGCTCCAGTTCGACGGCCCAGTGGCGAAGGCCCTGGTGGAAGTCATCGTGAGCGATGAGGCGGCGGTGGCGGGTCGAGGCGCTCGCGGTGGCCGCGGGGGCGAGGGCGGCCAGGGCGGCGCCGGCGGCCAGGGCTCCGAAGGCTCTGCGGGTGGTCGTCACGTCGAGGGGTTCCTTTCGGGGTACTGCTTCACGCGGATTCGGGGTACTGCTTCACGCGGATTCGGGGTACTGCTTCACGCGGATTCGGGGTACTGACTCAAGGTTTCGGGGTGCTGCCTCGAAGTTTCGGGGTGCTGCCTCGCGATGAGGCCGATCAGCCGGTCGGCCACCTTGCGGTGGCCCTGGGCACTGGGATGGACCGTGCCGTTGAAGTCGCCCCGCGTGGCGTCGAGCCAGCCGGTCGTGTCGACGAACTCGACGCGTCGGTCGGCGAGTTCGTCGACGACGACGGCGATGTCGGTGGCATGGCTGCCGTCGAAGGGGCGCAGGGCGAGGATGCGGGCGTGCGGTGCGGCGGCTCGGAGCCGGGTCAGATAGGCGCGGTAGGCGGCGCGGAACTCGGCGGAGCCGAACGCGGCGTCGTTGGTGCCCTGGTTCACCACGATCACCTCGGCCCGGCGGTCCGAATCCGCCCTGGAGCCCGCGTAGTTCCAGCCGTAGGCGTCGGACGCGGCGGGCACGTCCCCGTTGCCGGCCCGGATCACCCCCTGCCGCCCGAACCCGACCTGGGTGAGCGAGGCGTGCAGGGCATCGGCGACCAGCGTGGGGTAGGCGGCCGTACCGTCCGCGCAGTCGGAGGTGTTCTCCTCGCACAGGGCCATGACGCCCTGGGTGATCGAGTCGCCGTAGAACGCCAATTCGCGCTTTTTGGCGGGGGGTTGTCGCAGTAGATGCCCCCGGATCCCGGTCAGCGCCACCCCGGTCTCCAGTGGTGGGACCCACCGGTTGACCCGCGAGAAGACGTCCTTGACGGAGATCTCGACGGAGTGCGGCCCGCCGCCGGTTGCGGTGATCGCCAGGTCTGCCTGGTCGACGGAGTGCACCTGCCCGGGGCCGCCGTCGACCAACACCTGGATCTGTGCGGGGACGGTGACGGACGAGACGTCGAAGAGGGCGTGGACGGACGGGCCGGTGAAGCGGAAGCGAAGCCGGGAGCCGGAGTTGACGGTGACGGCGGCTTCGGCGGTCCGGCCCCAGTGTCCCTCGTAGGCGATACGTCCGTCGTCGGGGCGTACGACGGTCGAGGCACCGGACGCGAGGGCGGGCGGCATCGCCCCGGCGAGCAGACCCACGACGGTGGCCGCGGTCGCAAGGGGGCGTCTCATGACGGGATCCGGTCTCCGATCAGGGCCAGGTTCTGGATCGCCGCGAGGGCCCACTGGGCGGAGGAGTTGGTGGAGATCCAGGGGATCTCCCGCGTGGGCCGCAGGACAGCCGGGGTCTTGATCGTGACCGGGTTCCAGTCGTTGGACGGGAAGTAGGTGTCGGCGCCGGTGAAGAACTCGTTCCACGCGCGCGTGGCGAGCGTCGGGTCGTTCTTGCGCTGGGCCGCGTACGCGGTGATGCGCGAATGTGCGGCCGGGAGCGCCGACTTCCAGGTGGAGCCGGTGAGTTGACGCTTCTGGGCGTCGGTGGCGTTGTAGTACTGCGCGTAGTCGAGCCAGGCCGTTCGGAACTCCGGTTCCTCGTCGCCCAGCAACGAGACGATCTCGCTGTTCGTCTCGACGAGGCCGAACACGGCGCTGAGATGGGACACGTTCACGGCCGTGTCGGTCGCCACGGCGAACTTCCCGGTGTCGGCGTCGAGCAGACCAGCCCCCGTGAAGAAGCCATGGGGCTGTGCGGCGATGGTCCGCAGCGAGTTGACGAGCTTGGCCTTCGCCCTGGCCGCCCCCGGGCCGCCCCGCTCCCATTCCGTGAGCCAGGCTGCCGAGATCCCGCCCCAGTCGGTGCCGAAGCCGACCGACAGGGCGTGCCGGTCGCCGGGCTCGTAGCCGTCGGTGCGCACCTTGCGCTGCGGGTCGACCTCGAGGAACGTCAGCTCCACGTCGGCGAGTTCGCTCAGCAGGTCCCCGGTGCGCTCGTCGCCGGTGAGGTAGTAGTGGAAGCGACGGTTGGCGGCCGTGGAGATGCGGACCTGCTTTGCGCTGTCCGCCCAGTGCTGCACTCCGTGCCGGGTGCCGAGGCCCGCCCACTTGCCGAGGTGGTAGACGTCGACCTCGCCGGTGTGCCGGGTCATGGCCTCCGCGAACCGGAACACCTCGGCGGAGCCGGTCCGCAGGAAGTGGTACCAGAGCCAGAGGTCGGTGCCCAACTCCGAGTTGTCCCAGGCGAATCCGCCGATGTCGTAGCGCCAGACGTGCCGGTCGTTGTCGTAGGTGTGCTGGACGTCGCCGTAGTCGAGGAAGCCGTACCAGCGGCGTTCCTCGCGCTGGTCGCGGTAGTAGGCGAACAGGTCGTCGAGGTGGTCCTCGAGCACCGCGCGGGCCTTCGAGGAGCGGTCCACGGGCGCCCAGTCGCCGAAAACGCCTGCGGAGCGCAGCCGTTGGGGAGTGGCGGCGAGCAGCGGAGGTGCGGCCACGGCCTTCGCCTGGGCCGCCAGGACATCGGCGGGCGGGGTCTTCGCCACGGCCCAGAAGGTCAGTTCACTGGTGCGGGCGATGCCGTACGGGGTGCCGAAGCCCGGCTGGTAGTCCTCGTACGTGATCTCCAGGCCGCCGTCGGACTGTTCCTCGTAGGTGTCCTGACCGAGGCCGTCGTGGTAGAAGCGCAGGTCGAGGGGCTGGGCTTCGGGTGAGTAGAGCCAGAGGGTGACCTCGGCGGCCGCGGACTCGGCGCCGCGCACATCGAGTTGGGCGGGGTGCCGCTGCCAGAAGTCCCGCAGGCCGAAGGCGAGTCCGCCGCTCGCGCCGCCGGCGTATCCGAAGCCGGCCGCGCACTGTCCGGCCGCGGCCGGGATCCAGCCGTAGCCCGCCGTGGTGCGCTTGCGGATCTGGTAGCCGTCGGCGGTCGGCTGGGTGAGCGTGTAGTCGCCCCATCGCGGGATGTACGCCAGCCGGCTCGCCACCCGGGTGTCCCAGGTGGCGGTGTCCGGCAGCCGTTCGCCGGCGATCTGCGCGGCCCGCACCGCCGCGCCCGGGTCGCGCCGCAGCCCCGTGACTCCCTGGACGGCCTCGCTGAACAGGCCGCCGCCCGAGTCGGCGAACCGCACGTGGCGGTCGTAGGGCTGATCGCTCAGCGGCACGGTGAAGCGGACGCCGAGTCCGCGCAGGAAGTCACCCTGGTCGGAGCCGGGCCGCTGCTCGCCGTCCCAGACGAAGGTGTGCACCAGGCGGAAGGATTCCGCACCGGCGAAGAAGGCGAACCGCAGCACGAACGGCAGCCAGGCCCTGCCGCCGTGCCGGTGCCGCCCTTCGACCCGGATCACGGCACGGACGGGGCCGTCCTGCTCGACCGTGATCTTCTCGATCCGGCCCGCGAAGCTGTCGAGGTCCGCGCCCTCGCGCACGGAGTCCTGGCGCAGGGCCACCAGCCGTCCGTCGCGCGCGATCTCGGTCGTGCCGCGCCGGATGCCGCGTACGACGGTGTCGGAGCCCTTGGCCCCGAAGACGGCGGTGATCACGCCGGTCGACACCTCGATCCGGCCGCCGACGCCCCGGCCGACGGTGACCCGGTGGGCGGGCTCGGCCGGACTGCCCGCGCTCAGCAGATAGCCGTCGGCCCGCGGTGCGTCGGGGGCGATCGCGTGCGCGGTCCACTTCACCGAGCCGTCGGGCCAGTAGGCGGTGGGCCAGCTCTGGACCGGGACCTCGTCGCCGCCGGTGGTGGCGAGCCGGAACCGCTGCTCCGGGCGGTGGGTGCCGCGCGCCCACGGCACGCCCCAGGTGGCACCGGCGTGGGCGTCGGGCGGAGAGCCCTCCAGCCAGTGGAGCTCGGTGTCGTCGTCGTCGCCGGCCGCCGCGGCGGCGGTACGGGACTGGGCCCAGGAGAACTGGGTGAGGGCGGCCGCGGCTGCGGCGCCCTTGAAGACGGTGCGTCGGTCGACGCCGGACACGGTGACCTCCGAAGGTCGTAGAAAGCGCTTACGCGGCAACGGAGTTCACTCTGTCTCCACCCTCCCCTCCCTGTCGACGCCCTGAGCCCCCTCGCCACAAGAACGCAATGAAGTGATCATGAAGGGGCACACACTCACGCGTGGGAGTCGCTGACGAAACACCGAAGGCCGGACCCGGGGATCGGGGTCCGGCCTTCGGTGGCACAGGGGGGCGTCAGCCGACGGCGACACCCTTCGAGCGGAGGTAGGCGACCGGGTCCACGTCGGAGCCGTAGTCCGGCGTGGTGCGGATCTCGAAGTGCAGGTGCGGGCCGGTCACATTGCCGGTCGCGCCGGAGAGGCCGATCTGCTGACCCTCGGTCACGGTCTGACCGGCCGAGACGGAGAGCTGGGACAGGTGGGCGTACTGCGCGTAGTAGCCGTCGTTCAGCTTGATGACGACCTGGTTGCCGTAGGCGCCGCCCCAGCCCGCGGAGACGACCGTGCCCGCGGCCACGGCCTTGAGCGAGGTGCCGGTCGGGACGACGAAGTCGACGCCGGTGTGGTAGCCGCTGGACCACATGCTGCCCGCGACGCGGTAGCCCGTTCCGATGGTGGCGCCGCTGACCGGGAGGGTGTAGCCGCTGGAGCTGCTGGTCGTGTCGGAGCTCTGGGTGGCAGCCGTTGAATTCGAGGACGACTTCTTCGACTCCGCCTTCTCGGCCTTCGCCGAGGACGCCGAGGAGGAGGACCCGGTCTTCGCCGTGCTCGCCTTTGCCTTCTTGTCGATCGAGAGCTTCAGGCCCGGGTGGATCAGCGACGGGTCGTCGCCGATGGCCGCACGGTTGTCGGCGTAGAGCCTCTTCCAGCCACCCCTGACGTTCTGTTCATCGGCGATCTTCGAAAGATAGTCGCCGACCCGCACCGAATAGGTGCGCACCGTCGAGGTCTTCGCGGTGCTCTTCTCGGCAGCGGTCTTTTCGGCGGACTTCTGCGAGACCGGAATCGACTGAACGGCCTTTTCCGAAACGGACTGCGGGGTGGCGGCGTGAGCGCCGGTGGCGCCTATGAACGGCAGCGCGAGCGCGGCGCCTCCGGTTCCGGCGACGGCGATCGAGCGGGTGAAACGCTGGGACTTCGGACGGCGGTGCTTACCCTTCGCGGGCATGGCGAATTCCTCTCCGGCGCCTGCGAGGTGAGCTGTCGGGTGCGGGCTGGAGATGCCCGGCCGCGCCGAGACGCGGCTATACCCCAAGCCGTTCCGGAGACCGGAACAGGCGGTGATACCTGTGGGTCCCCCGCTCCTGCCGTGCACGGGTGAGTGAGTGTGGGGAATCCGTTCGGCGGCAGGATTGGGCGTCCGACCGGATCGGTGGCGAACGTAAACGAGCAAGACACAAAGGGACAAGTGAGAGGTTGCCCGGATATGCGTTTCCCTTGATCCCGAATGCGAATTACCGGTCACCCTGCGTGAATCGAGCACCCTCCACCCGCCCAAATCCCCTTGAGCGGCCTGCGAATTACGTGAACATGACGGGCGACGCACCGTCACGGATATGACGCTCCTCACGTCACGAATTCACAGGAACCCTCATCCCGGGCGGAGCTGGAAGGAGGCCATCAATTCGGACAGAAGCCCTATATGTGACGCAGTCGGATAACCGTCGCATCAAGGTCTCCACGCAAACCGGTACGGAGCCCGTGATGCAGCAATACGACCCCCCGGTGAACTTCGCCCGTTTCGGGGCATTCGTACGACGCCGCCGGGTCGAGCCCCCGCAGCCGCAGCGAGGGGACGGGCTCGCCGTACTTCTGTGCCTGAAGCCAGGCGAGGACGACGGTCTCGCCCCCGAGCACGTACTGCACCGCGCTCAGTCCGCCCCGCGGAGGCCGCAGCCGGTAGAGGTCGCCGCGCTGCACCAGGGGCCGGATCTCCTTGTAGAGACCCACCCACCGCCCGGCTTCGGCGAGCTCCTCATCGGTCCACTCCGAGAGGTCCCCACCCACTCCGAGCACTCCGGCCATCGCGCTCACGAACCGGAACCGCAGAGAGCTCACCCGTCCGTTGAGCTGGGTGTTGGGACTGTCGGTGACCCAGGCCGCCATCACGCGCGCGGGGTGGATCTGACTGAAGCCGTGCTGGATGGCGAGCCGGTCGAGGGGGTCGGTGTTGTCCGAGGTCCACACCTGGTCGGTACGGCCGAGCACCCCGAGGTCGATCCGGCCGCCACCCCCCGAGCAGGACTCGAAGGCCACGCCCGGGTGAGCCTCCCGCAACCGGTCCAGCAGGGCGTAGAAGCCGCGCACATGGTCGACCCACAGGCGCTGCGGGTAGGGCTCGCCGGGCCAGCCCGCGTCCGTGAAGCAGCGGTTGAAGTCCCACTTCACATAGTCGATCGGGGCCGAGGAGAGCAGGGTGTCGAGCTGCTCCCACAGATACTCCTGAACATCCTCGCGTGCGAGGTTCAGTACGAGTTGATTGCGGAACTCCGTCCGCTTTCGTCCCGCTTGGTACTGCACCCAGTCCGGGTGGGCACGGTACAGCTCGCTGTCCGGGTTGATCATCTCCGGCTCGACCCAGATGCCGAACTGCATGCCGAGCGCGCGCACGGAGTCACCGAGCGGCTTGAGGCCGGAGGGGAAGCGGTCGGGGTTGGGCGCCCAGTCGCCGAGCCCGGCCCGGTCACTGGTGCGGGCGCCGAACCAGCCGTCGTCGACCACGAACAGCTCGACGCCGATCGACGCGGCACGTCGGGCCAGGGTGAGCTGCTGCTCCTCGGAGATGTCGAAGTTCGTGGCCTCCCAGGAGTTGAACAGCACGGGTCGGTCCTGGTCCGCGTCCGGGATGACGTACGCCCGCTGGTAGGCGTGCCAGGCTCGGCTGGCGCCGCCGAAGCCTTCGTCGCTCCAGAGACCGGCGAAGAGGGGCGTCGTGAAGGACTCCCCGGCCGCCAGCCGGAGCAGCCCCGAGTCGTCGTATCCGGCGCCGCCGGTGATCTGCACGCGCGCGTCGGGCAGTTGCGCCACAGCGATCCGCCAGGACCCCGACCAGCCGAGGGCGACGCCGTAGACCTCGCCCCGCTCCTCGGTTGCGTCGGTGTCGAGCGCGACCCACGGCAGGTGCTGGTGGCCGGTGTGGCCGCGGCGGCTGCCGATGACCTTCTCGCCGTAGGTGAGCGGGGTCCGGGAGAGCAGGGACTCTGCGGCCCAGCGGCCGTGCAGCTGGGACAGTCGCCAGCCGTCCTCGCGGTCGGGCAGGGTCCAGGTGGCGGAGTCGGCGCGCAGCAGTTCGACCGGGGCCGGGCCCTGGTTGTCCAGAGTCACCCAGCGCTCCAGGATGTCGTCGCGCATCCGGTAGTGCAGCGTGATGCCCAGCCCGCCGTCGCGGAACCGCAGCCGCAGCTCGTCGCCCTCGGTGTCGTACGCCTCGAAGCTCCACTCGGTGCCGCGCCGCTCGTCGGTGCGCACGGACAGGGCGGGGCGGGTGAAGCGGGGGCCGCCCTCGACGGGGTACTCCTCGCGTCCGTCGAGCGGGGACTCGAAGGGCCAGTACTCGGGCAGCGGACGTACGGCGAGGGTCTCGGCGTCGGCCAGGGCGATCCTCGGGCCCCAGTGCAGGTGCAGCAGCTCGTCCTCGGCCGTGAGGTGCAGGGCGTAGCTGCTGGCCGGCCCGGACAGAATCCACGTACGGCCGTTGTCGGCGATCTCCAGCATGGTGTCCCTCACAGATTCGAACAGGTGCCAACAGGTGCACTCAGGCACCAACATCATCAATGGCTGACAGCCCTGGCTGCAACGGCTGTGGACAAGTGATTGCCGTCCCTGTGGACAACTCATTGCCCCAGGAATCCATGTCGTATGGTCGAGAGCGCGCCCCGCCGACGAGTCGCGTCGGCGGAGCCCGGCTGGGAGGAGCCCCCGTGACGCAGCAGATCCCGTCGACCGAACCCGAACTGTCAGGTGTCCGCAATTTCCGCGATGTGGGCGGACTGCCGACGGCGGACGGGCGGCGGGTGCGGTACGGGGTGCTGTTCCGCAGCGGTCACCTCGCACACGCGACCGAGGACGACGCGGCCTTCCTGGCCTCCCTCGGCCTGCACACGATCTTCGACTTCCGCAACGCGGCGGACCAGAAGCTGGAGGGCCCCGACGTCGACCTGCCGGGCGTCACCAATGTGAACCTGCCGCTGAGCGACCCGGCGGAGGGCACCTGGTTCTGGAAGATGGTCCGGGACGGCGACATAGAGCAGCTGCGCGAGCTCCTCGGCGACGGCAAGGCCGCGCAGCGCATGATCAACTCATACCGCACGATGGTCAAGGAGCGCACCGCCGAGCACTCCGAGGTGCTGCGCTCCCTCGCCGGGGACAGCGTGCCCGCCCTCATGCACTGCGCGGCCGGCAAGGACCGCGCGGGTCTGTCCATCGCCGTGACTCTGCTCGCCCTGGGGGTGGAGCGCGAGGCGATCGTCGCCGACTACCTGGAGTCGAACGCCAAGCACCGCCGCTACAAGGTCCGCCGCACCAGCACCGCCACCGACGCCTACTCCCCCGAGGTCATGGAGCTGCTCAGCCCGTTGTTCGAGGCGCGGGCCGAGTATCTGACGGCGGCCTTCGAGACCATCGAGGAGACGTGGGGCGGCGTCGAGGCGTATCTGGAGGAGGGCCTCGGTCTGACCCCCGAGATCCGTGAGCGGCTGCGGGAGCGCCTGCTCGACTGAGCCGTACGGCCGCTACTGCCCGGCTCCCACCGCGAAGAGGAAGTAGATGAAGGCCGCGAAGACGTGGCCGACGGCGAGGTAGATGATCAGGCGCACCCACAGGGCGCGGGGGAACTTCTCCTCCATGTCACTCATGGTGTCTCTCCAGGGGTCGGGCCCAGGCACAGCGTGGCCGTGGGGCTCTGCAACAGGGTGTGGACGAACAGGAGCTCGACACCGTCGGGGTCCTGGGCGGCGATGCGGTGCGGGGTCAGCGAGTCGAAGTGCGCACTGTCGCCCGGGCCGAGCCGGTGCGTGGTGTCCCCGAGGCGGAGCCTGAGCCGCCCCCTGAGGACGTACAGCCATTCCTCGCCGGGATGCACCCTCACGATGTCGCCCTGGGAGCCGTGCGGCACCTGCACACGCAGGGCCTGCATCCCACGGCCGGCGGCGCCCGCCTGGAAGTACGTCCAGCCGCCCGCCTCGGTCGGTTCCATGTCGGCGGCGCGCACCACGGCGTCCCGGTCGGCGGCCGTCTCACCGAGAAGCTCCGAGACCGTCGTACCGTAGATGCGGGCCAGCGCGAGCAGCATCGGCAGTGAGGGCTGGCGCTGTCCGGTCTCGAGCCGGGAGAGATGGGCGGGCGACAGCCCCGCGGCACCGGCCGCCGCCTCCAGCGTGAGGGAGGCGCGACGGCGCAGCGCGCGAAGCTGGGGAGCCACCGAGGGCAGCTCCGTGAAGGCTTCCGGGGAGGTCATACCTCCATTGAGCCGGAGACTTGCCTCTGCGGCAAATTTCTTGCCTCAGAGGCAAAGATACCCGGAGAGGGACGTCACCGGTTGGCCACCGCCTGCTTGACCAGCGTCTTGCCGAAGTCCCACATCAGGCCGCCGCCGTTGTGCGCGTCGTCCATGACCTCGGTGAAGGCGTCGACGAACCGGTCCACCTCCTTCTCCCCGACGACCAGCGGCGGGATGAGCTTGATGACCTCCAGGTGGTCGCCGGAGACCTGAGTGAGGATCCGGTGCCGCTGGAGGAGGGGGACGACGACCATCTGCGCGAACAGCCCCTTGCGCGCGGCCTGGAGCATGGTCCAGCGGCTGCGCAGCTTCAGCGACTTCGGCCTGCCGAACTCGATGCCGATCATCAGGCCGCGCCCCCGGACGTCGGCGAGCAGCTCGTACTTGTCGATCAGTGCCGCGAGCCGGGACCTGAGCAGTTCGCCGGTGGCGCGGGCGTTCGCGACGATCTGCTCGTTCTCCATGACCGACAGGACGGCGAGGCCGGCCGCCATCGCCTGGGCGTTGGAGCCGAAGCTCGCCGAGTGCACCAGCACCCGGTCCATCGACGAGTAGACCTTCTTGAAGATCCAGTCCTTGCCGAGGGTGGCGCCTACCGGGACATAGCCACCGGAGAGCGCCTTGGCCACGCACACCAGGTCGGGCTCGACCCCGTCGTCGTGCTGGTAGGCGTAGAAGTCCCCGGTCCGGCCGAGCCCGGTCTGCACCTCGTCGGCGATGAGCAGCGCCTTGTGCTTGCGCAGCAGCTCCTGCGCCGACCGAAGGTACCCTGGCGGCGCCTCGTGCACCCCCTTGCCCTGGATCGGCTCGACGACCAGGGCGGCGACGTCGCCCTTCTTCAGCTCCCGGGCCAGGGCGTCGAGATCGCCGAGGGGTACGGCGGTGTCGGGCAGCAGGGGCGCGAACCCGTCCCGGAAGCCGGACTCGCCGTTGACCGAGAGGGAGCCCGTGGTCAGCCCGTGGAAGGCATGGTCGCAGTACAGGACGCGGGGTTTCCCGGTCGCGTACCGGGCGAACTTCAGCGCGGTCTCCACCGCCTCGGTGCCGCTGTTGCCGAAGAACACCCGGTCCAGGTGCGGGCTGTGGGTGAGCAGCCTCTCCGCCAGCAGGCCGGGCAGCGGCTGGCAGTCGAAGCGGGTGAGGTCGGCGAGGCCGGCGTCGAGGACGTCGTGCAGCGCCTTGCGGACGACGGGGTGGTGGCGGCCCAGGCCCATCACCCCGAACCCGGCGAGCATGTCCAGGTAGTCGTTGCCGTCCGCGTCCCAGAAGTAGGCGCCCTCGCCTCGCTCGTAGACCTTGTCGAAGCCGATGGTGTGCAGCATGCGCGGGAGCTGGTGGTTCAGGTACCTGCCGTGCAGCTCGTAGCGTTCGGCTCCGCGCTCGGCCAGGAGTCTGCCGAGGTCGAACTCCGTGCTCATTCAGCTGTCTCCTTGACTTTGGCCTGCGCCTTCACGGCCAGGCTCGCGCTGATCCGTCCGGCGACCTCGACCGGCGTGAGGCCGATGTCGGCCAGCACCTCCCCCCGCTTGGCATGTGCGAGGAACTGCTCCGGAATCCCGAACCGCCGTACGGGCACGTCGACTTCGGCGTCCCCGAGGGCCAGCTCGACCGCGGCCCCGACCCCGGCGGCCCGGCTGTTGTCCTCGACGACTGCGACCAGCCGGTGTTCCGCGGCGAGGCCGGGCAGCGCGGGATCGACGGGCTTGACCCAACGGGGGTCCACCACGGTGCAGTTGATGCCCCGCCCTTCCAGCAGCTCCGCGGCCTGGAGGCAGACGGGGGCCATCACACCGACGGCGACCAGGAGGACATCCGGCCCATCCACGGAACGGTGCAGGACGTCCAGGCCCCCCACCCGGTCGATCGCCGGAACCGCCGGCCCCACCGACTCCTTCGGGAACCGCACCAGCGTCGGCGCGTCGTCCACGGCGACCGCCTCCCGCAGCTGCGCCCGCAGCTGGTCGGCGTCGCGGGGCGCGGCGATCCGCAGTCCGGGCACGACCTGGAGGATCGACATGTCCCACATGCCGTTGTGGGAGGCCCCGTCCACACCCGTCACCCCGGCCCGGTCGAGGACGAACGTGACCCCGCACCGGTGCAGGGCGACATCCATCAGCAGCTGGTCGAAGGCCCGGTTCAGGAAGGTGGCGTACACGGCGACGACGGGGTGCAGCCCGCCCGTGGCGAGACCTGCCGCGGAGACCGCCGCGTGCTGCTCGGCGATGCCGACGTCCCACACCCGGTCCGGGAACCGCGCCGCGAACTTCCCGAGCCCAACCGGGTGCAGCATGGCCGCCGTGATCGCCACGACGTCCTCCCGTTCCTCCCCGATCGCGGCGATCTCGTCGCCGAACACCGAGGTCCAGGAGGGCCCGTTGGACGGGGCGAGCGACTCGCAGGTCAGGGGGTCCATCACTCCGACGGTGTGGAAGTGGTCCTCCTCGTGGGCGAGGGCGGGCTCGTAACCGCGCCCCTTCTCCGTGAGGCAGTGGACCAGCACCGGCCCGTGGAAGCGTTTCGCCCGCCGCAGCGCCGACTCGACGGCCCCGATGTCGTGTCCGTCGATCGGGCCGACGTACTTCAGCCCGAGGTCCTCGAACATGCCCTGCGGCGCGAAGGCGTCCTTGAAGCCCTTCTTCGCGCCGTGCAGGGACTCGTAGACGGTGTTGCCGACCAGGGGGGTCTTCAGCAGTACGTCCTTCCCCCAGGCCAGCACCTTCTCGTAGCCGTCGGTCGTGCGCAGGGTGGCCAGGTGGTTGGCGAGGCCGCCGATGGTCGGCGAGTAGGAGCGCTCGTTGTCGTTGACGACGATGATCAGCGGCCGGTCCTTGGCGGCCGCGATGTTGTTCAGCGCCTCCCAGGCCATCCCGCCGGTGAGCGCGCCGTCACCGATGACGGCGACCACGTGGCCCTTCTCGCCCTGCACCTGGCGGGCCTTGGCGAGGCCGTCGGCCCAGCCGAGCGCGGTGGAGGCGTGGCTGTTCTCGACGATGTCGTGCTCGGACTCCGCTCGCGAGGGATAGCCCGACAGGCCACCCTTGGAACGCAGCTTGGAAAAGTCCTGACGCCCCGTCAGAAGCTTGTGCACATAGCTCTGATGGCCGGTGTCCCACACGATGCGGTCGACCGGCGACTCGAAGACCCGGTGGAGTGCGATGGAGAGTTCCACCACCCCCAGGTTGGGCCCGAGGTGGCCACCGGTCCTGGCGACCGCGTGCACCAGGAACTCCCTGATCTCCTCGGACAGTTCACTGAGATCCGACTCGGACAGCGCCTTCAGGTCGCGTGGTCCCCGGATGTTCTCCAGCATCGTCACGCTCGGGCCCCCTTCGGTCCGTGCTGATCAACTCACGGTGACGGCCGGCTCCCCCGCCGCGACGCCGTCCTGCTCCATCTGTTCGGCGATCTTCATCGCCTCCTCGATGAGGGTCTCCACGATCTTCGACTCCGGGACGGTCTTGACGACCTCGCCCTTCACGAAGATCTGCCCCTTGCCGTTGCCGGAGGCGACCCCCAGGTCCGCCTCCCGCGCCTCGCCGGGGCCGTTGACCACACACCCCATCACCGCGACCCGCAAAGGCACCTCCATGCCTTCGAGACCCGCCGTGACCTCGTCGGCCAGCTTGTACACGTCCACCTGCGCGCGCCCGCAGGACGGGCACGAGACGA
Source organism: Streptomyces sp. NPDC005483 (assembly GCF_040606035.1). Classification (NCBI taxonomy): domain Bacteria; kingdom Bacillati; phylum Actinomycetota; class Actinomycetes; order Kitasatosporales; family Streptomycetaceae; genus Streptomyces; species Streptomyces sp. NPDC005483. Next base: position 195,514 of record NZ_JBEXEA010000001.1, on the reverse strand, counting down.
TCTCCAGCCGGCGTTGCCGCAGGTTGAGCGCCTGGAGGATCTGGATGCCGACCTTGACCTCCTCGACGGGCGGGGCGGACAGCGACACCCGGATGGTGTCGCCGATCCCCCTCGACAGCAGCGCCCCGAAGGCCACCGCCGACTTGATCGTCCCCTGGAAGGCGGGCCCGGCCTCCGTGACCCCCAGGTGCAGCGGGTAGTCGCAACTCTCGGCGAGCTGCTGGTAGGCGGCCACCATCACGACGGGGTCGTTGTGCTTGACGGAGATCTTGATGTCCCGGAAGCCGTGCTCCTCGAACAGCGACGCCTCCCACAGCGCCGATTCGACCAGCGCCTCCGGAGTCGCCCTGCCGTACTTCTGGAGCAGCCGCTTGTCGAGCGACCCGGCGTTGACCCCGATCCGGATCGGCGTGCCGTGGTCCTTCGCGGCCCGCGCGATCTCCTTGACCTTGTCGTCGAACTGCTTGATGTTGCCGGGATTGACGCGTACGGCCGCACAGCCCGCCTCGATCGCCGCGAACACGTACTTGGGCTGGAAGTGGATGTCCGCGATCACCGGGATCTGCGACTTGCGCGCGATGGTCGCCAGGGCGTCCGCGTCGTCCTGCGTGGGGCAGGCGACGCGGACGATCTGGCAGCCGGACGCGGTGAGTTCGGCGATCTGCTGGAGGGTGGCGCCGATGTCGGAGGTACGGGTCGTCGTCATCGACTGCACCGACACCGGGGCCCCGCCCCCGACCGCCACCGGTCCGACGTGGATCTGCCGCGACAGGCGCCGCTCGGCGATCGGCCGGACCGGTACCTCGGGGACACCCAAGGAGATGGCGGTCATGGCGCTACTCGCGGTTTCCGCTGACGGTCTCGCGCATGGCCCGCAGGGACTCCTTGAGGGAGCCCATGGTGGCGAGGACGGCGGTCGGTTCGTAGCCGCAGTGCGCCATGCAGTTGGCGCAGCGCGGGTCCTTGCCGCGGCCGTACTTGTCCCAGTCGGTCTCCTCGATGAGTTCGCGGTACGTCGGAACGTACCCGTCGCTCATCAGGTAGCAGGGGCGCTGCCAGCCGAAGAGGGAGTAGTTCGGGATCGCCCAGGCCGTGCACGGGAAGTCGACCTTGCCCTCCAGGAAGTCCAGGAAGAGCGGGGAGTGGTTAAGCCGCCACTTCTTGCGGTTGCCCCCCGCGAAGGCCTTCTTGAACAGTTCACGGGTCTGCTCCACGCCCAGGAAGTGCTCCTGGTCGGGCGCCTTCTCGTAGGCGTAGGCGGGCGAGATCATCATCTCGTCGACCTTGAGGTCGTCGTTGAGGAAGTTGAGCACTTCGATGATGGTCTGCGGGGTGTCGGTGTTGAAGAAGGTCGAGTTGGTGGTGACCCGGAAGCCACGCCGCTTGGCCTCCTTGATGGCCTCCACGGCCTCGTCGAACACGCCCTCCTTCGCAACGGACTCGTCGTGCCGCTCACGCAGCCCGTCGATGTGCACCGCGAACGCGAAATAGGGAGAGGGCGTGAACTTGTCCATCTTCTTGCGCAGCAGCATGGCGTTGGTGCAGAGGAAGACGTACTTCTTCTTCGCCACCAACTGCCGCACGATCTCATCGATCTGAGGATGCATCAGCGGCTCTCCGCCGGCGATGGACACCATCGGCGCACCGGACTCGAGCACCGCCCCGACGGCCTGCGCCACCGGCATGCGCTGCTTCAGCACGCCCGCCGGATGCTGGATCTTGCCGCAGCCCTCGCATTTGAGGTTGCACGCGAAGAGGGGCTCCAGCTCCACGATCAACGGGAACTTCTCCCGCTTGCGGAGCTTCTGTTCGGCCAAGTATGTAGCGACCTTGATGGACTGACGCAGCGGCATGGCCATCGGGCTCACCTCCTGGGGAGCAGCAAGGAACGGTGCCATTCATAGAAAGCGGGAAGGACGGAACGAAGAACGCGGAAGGCTGATATTCCACCGCGTACCGTGCCGATCCGGACGAGTTCATGTTGTGGAGCGTCCACGACCACCCGGACGGCCGCAACGGGGCGCTCGCCCGCGCGCACGGCGCTCAGGAGCGTGGCCGCGGACTCCATGTCGACCGCGATCGCGCCGGTCGCGAGCAGCTCGGACCGCTCGTGACCGCGGACGACGTGATCGGAGCCGGTGAGGGGCCCGGTGTGCACCGTACGTCCCGGTAGCGCCCGAACGAGCTCCTTGACGAGGAGGTCGGTCTCCACACAGGGAACGGTTCCCTCCGGATCCCGGGTCTCCTCGGCGACGACCAGGTCGCCGGGGTGCATCCCGGGAGCGAGCCCGGCGCAGAAACCGGTGGCCAGCACGGCAGCACCGGCGAGGGCGGGGTCGGCCAGGCGCCGGGTGACGGACCGTTCCGCCGCCTTGGGGCCCATGCCCGTCCTGAGCAGGCTGACCGGCCCGCCGGCGCCGCCGCGCTCGCCCGTGCGCAGGGCGAGGTGCTCGATGCCGAGAGCGCAGGCGATCAGCAGCGGGGCGGTGGCGGGCTGGGTGCTCATCAGATCGCCTCGGTCCGGGAGAACGGTTCTCCGTGGACGTAACGGCCCAGGGCGGTGAGCGGGAAGACCTGCCGGTAGAGGTGGTAGTTGATGGAGAAGTCCCAGGGGAAGCCGGTGCCGGTGAAGTAGGGCTCGTCCCAGGAGCCGTCCTCGCGCTGGGTGGTCGCGAGCCACTCGATGCCGCGCTCGACGGCCTTGGAGTCCTTCTCCCCCGCGGCCAGCAGCGCCATCAGCGCCCAGGCCGTCTGGGAGGCGGTGGAGGCGCCGCGGCCGCTCCACTCCTTGACGTACTTGTAGGAGCGCAGGTCCTCGCCCCAGCCACCGTCGTCGTTCTGCACCTTTTCCAGCCAGGCCACCGCCCGCCGGATAGCCGGGTGCGAGGCGGGCAGTCCGGCGGCCGTGAGCGCGGGCACCACCGACCCGGTGCCGTAGATGTAGTTGACGCCCCAGCGCCCGAACCACGAGCCGTCCGGCTCCTGTTCGGCGAGCAGCCACTCGATGCCGCGCCGGGTGCGCGGGTCGTGGGAGAGCCCCTCGATCGCGAGCATCTCCACCACGTGTGCGGTGACGTCGGCGGACGGCGGGTCGATGACCTCGCCGAAGTCGCAGAACGGCAGCCGGTTGGGGAACGGGCTGGTGTTGTCGACGTCGAAGGCGCCCCAGGCCCCGTTCTTCGACTGCATCCCGAGGTTCCAGCGCACCCCGCGCCCGATGGCCTTCTCGACCCGCTCCGGGTCGTGGTGCCGGACCCGGCGCAGGGCGAGGACGACCTCGGCGGTGTCGTCGATGTCGGGGTAGTTGTCGTTGTGGAACTCGAACGCCCAGCCGCCCGGCGGAAGTTGGGGCCGCTTCACCGCCCAGTCCCCGGGCCGCACGATCTCCTCGCCGAGCATCCAGTCCGCGGCCCTGACGAGCTGCGGGTGGTCGGCGGGCACGCCCGCGTCGGCGAGCGCGATGGTGGCGAGGCAGGTGTCCCAGACCGGCGACTGGCAGGCCTCGATCATCCTCGACCCGTCCTCGCGCCAGATGGCGAACCGGTCCAGCGACTCCAGGCCGGCCCGGATGACCGGGTGCTGGAGGTCGTAGCCGAGCAGGTGCAGAGCGATCACCGAGTACACGGCCGGGGGCTGGATGCCGCCCCAGCAGCCGTCGTTCTCCTGCCGCTCGATGATCCAGCGGGCCGCGCTGTTCATCGCCGCTCTGCGGAGTCTGCGGGGAGCGACCTTGCGCAGCTGGTGCAGCGCCTTGTCGAGACGCTGGAAGGCACCGTCCCAACTCGCCACCGGGGCGAGGGGTTTGGCCGGGTTCGGATCGGCCGGGTCGATGTGCAGCTCGTCGAGCGGGAAGGGCGCGGGCCGGACCGGACGCAGCGCGGAGACCACCGTCAGCGGGACGATGGTCTGGCGGGCCCAGCACCCGAAGTCGTAGATGTTGAGCGGGACCCACTTGGGGAAGTAGATGAGCTCCGGCGGGAGTTCGGGCAGGTCCTCCCACTTCCACCAGCCGAACAGGGCGAGCCAGATGCGGGTGAACACCCGGGCGGCGGCGATACCGCCCTGGGCGCGGATCCAGGCGGAGGCCTTCGCCATGTGCGGGGCGTCGGGCGCGTCGCCGTCCAGACGGAGCGCGACGTACGCCTCGACGGTGGTGGAGAGTTCGCCGGGCCCGCCGTAGAAACTGGCCCAGGTGCCGTCCTCGCGCTGCTCGCCGCGGATGAACTTGGCGGCGGCCCGGGTCGTCGACTCGTCGCGGATGCCCAGGAACTGACGGAGCAGCAGATCCTCGGCGTCCATCGTGACGTTGGTCTCGAGGTCGCCCTTCCACCAGCCTTCGGCGTCCTGCCGGGCGAGCAGGTGCTCGGTGGCGCGCTGGACGGCACGCACGGCGGCTTCTTGTATCCCGGCCGCGACAGGGGTGTCGAGGTGGGTTTCGCTGGCCGCGGCAGCGCGGGGCGGCAGAGCCCCGGTGCTTCCGTCGGTCGTCGCTGTCATGGCTTCCCCTTCGTGCAGTGTGCAATGTGGTGCTCTGCTGTGGGTCCGCCGTCGGCCGGTGCCTTTCCTTTCCTCGCAGCACCGGCCGGCGACTACGCGAGGGCTATTCGACCGATAGTGATCATCTCTTTCGTACGACGACGAAGTCGGCCAGCGCCGCGAACCGGTCCCGCACCCGGTCGGGCATGTCGATGGCGTTCAGGGCCTCGATCGCGACGGTGTGCTGACGGCGGGCCTCCGCGGCCGTCCACTCACGGCCTCCGGCCTCCTCGATCAGGGCGGCGCGGGCCGCGAACTCCTCCTCGGAGAAGTTCTCGAAGTCGCTGCTCTTGGCGTCCGCGGCAAGGATCTCGCCGAGCCGCTCGGAGGCGGGTCCGCCCGCCGCGAGCGCGGCCACGACCGGCAGGGACTTCTTGCGCTGGCGCAGGTCGCTCCAGGTCTGCTTGCCGGTGGAGACCGGGTCGCCCCAGATGCCGAGGAGGTCGTCGACGGCCTGGAAGGCGAGGCCGAGGTGGTAGCCGTACTTCTCCAGGGTGTCGGCGGTGCGGTCGTCCGCGCCGCCGAGCACCGCGCCGATGGAGGAGGCGCAGGCGAGCAGGGCGCCGGTCTTGTTGCCCTCCATCTCCAGGCACTCCTCGACGCTGACGCGGTCGCGGTGCTCGTAGGAGATGTCCTGCGCCTGGCCGTCGATCAGAGCGCGGGTGGCGGTGGTCAGTCGGCGGGTGGCGCGGCCGGCCTCGACGGTGCCGAGCTCCAGAAGGACCTCGTTGGCCAGGGCGAACAGGGCGTCGCCGACGAGGATGGCCTGGGCGGGGCCGTGCACCTTCCACACGGTGTCGCGGTGGCGGCGCTGCTCGTCGCCGTCCATCAGGTCGTCGTGCAGCAGGGAGAAGTTGTGGACCAGTTCGACCGCGACCGCGCCGGGGATGCCGGTCTCGGGCGCGGCGCCGGTGACCTCGGCCGACAGGACGGCGAGCGCGGGGCGCACGGCCTTGCCGCCGTCCCCGTCGGCGGGGTTGCCCTGGGCGTCGATCCAGCCGAAGTGATAGGCGGAAACGGTGTCCATCGGCGACGCGAGGCGGTCGACGGCCGCCTTCAGCACCGGAGTGGCCAGGGTCCGGCCGCGCTCCAGGAGCGCGGTCACGTCCACCGCGGACCTCGCAGCGGCCGTCTCGGCCGGGGGCACAGTGGGCACAGTCTCTCCTCTTGTTGCGGTACCGGAGGTGCTGGGGCCGGATACGCCGTGCTGGTCGAGCATCACGCGGCCTCCTCGAACTCGAAGAGACGGGCGGGGCGGGGCCGGCCCAGGGCGGCGAGGGCGGCGTCCGCCGCACTCACACCACTGCGGACCGCACTCTCCATGGTCGCGGGCCACCCTGTGGCGGTCCACGCGCCGGCCAGGTAGAGGCCGGGGGCTTTCGTACGGGCGCCGGGCCGCAGCCGTCCGACGCCGGGGGTCGGAGCGAACGTCGCCGTGCGCTCCCTGGTCACGAAGAAGTCCTTCACCTCGGCGCCGCGCGCGAGCGGCAGCAGCCGCTCCAGCTCGGGCAGATAGCGCTCGCGCAGTGCGGCCACCAGCTCGTCGATCTCGTCGTGCGCGGCCGACTGGGACAGGGCGAGGTACTGGCCCTCGCGCAGCCCGGAGGCGTCGGTGCGGTCGAAGACCCACTGCACCGGGGTGCCGAGGGCCGCGAAGAACGGCTTGTCGAGGACCTTGCGGTCGTAGACGACATGCACGTTGAGGATCGGCGCGGTGCCGATCTCCCGGAGATTTTCCGGGGCGTCCAGCGCGCCCTCCGGCAGCAGGTCACACGCCTCGCCCTGGGCGACGGCGAGCACGACCGCGTCGGCCCGGAGCGTCTCGCCGGGAACCTGAACGCTCCAAGTGCCGTTCTCGTCAGTAGAGATGGAGGTGACGCGTGTACGGACCTCGGTACGCACGCCCGCGGAGTCGAGCGCCTTGCGGGCGAGTCGGTCATGCAGTTCACCCAGCGGGACGTGCGCCCAGCCGATGTCGGCCGCGCCCGGGTCGGACAGCAGACCGGTCTTGAACACCATCGCGGCGAGCCCCAGCGAGGCGTCGCCCGCGACCGCGTTGAGGGTGGCGACCCCGACCAGGTCCCACAGGGCCTCGACGGCACGCGCCGACTGACCGTGCGCGGTCAGCCAGCTGCCGAAGTCCTGTGCGTCCAGGCTCGGATCGGCGAGGTCGAGACCCTTGAGCGCGAGCGCGGCACGCCCGACCCCGGCCCGCTCGGCGAGCGAGAGGTGCGGGTACGTGGCGAGGCTGCGCCCCAGATGCAGGGGGACCGGCAGCGCGTCGCGCCGCAGTCTGCCGAGCCGTCGGCCCTCGGGCCGGGCCACGTCGAGTACGGGCACGTCGAGACGATCCTGCAGCGGCGCCAGCGCCGACCCCTCGATGCGGTCGAGGAACCAGCGGTAGGCAGTGCAGCAGCGCAGGTAGACATGCTGTCCGTTGTCGACGGTCAGTTCGCCGCGCTGGAAGGAGAAGGCGAGTCCACCCAGACGTGGCCTGCCTTCGAGCAGGGCCACGCGTACCCCGGCGTCGGCGAGCGCGAGCGCGGCGGTGATGCCGGCGAGCCCACCGCCGATCACGACGGCGTCCCGTCCGGACTGCTGGCCGTCGGTCATCGCACACCCTCCCCTGCCCGGACGCCGTGGTGCTCGAACGGCGCACGGCCGGCCGTTGCAGTCAGGGACGCCGTCCCTGAGCGGAGGGTTGCGTGCCGTTTTTCTCCGGCGACATCACCTTGGACCGAATTGTCCACCTCATCCATCAAGCGCGCCTCCTGACGGTCCGCCGCGTCACATGCCGGGTGTCGAGGCCGGACAGGCCGCGGACGGCGACGTACGCCTTCTCGCGGCCGGGCAGCGAGACCCGGCCGCGCAGCACCGCCTCGGGGTCCCGCTCGATGCGGTCGAGCAGCCGGCGATAGATGCCGGCCATGGCGGCGACACAGGCGCCGCTGCGCCGGTCGAGCATGGGGAGCAGCCGGTAGCCCTCGGCGAAAAGGGCGCGGGCCCGTCGCACTTCGAAGTGCACGAGGCCCGCGAAATCGGCGCCCTCCGGTGATTTCGGCCCCTTGAAGCCGGCCGAGCAGCCGAACTTCGCGAGGTCGTCGGCGGGCAGGTAGGTGCGCCCGTCCTCGGCGTCCTCACGGACGTCTCTGAGAATGTTGGTGAGCTGGAGCGCAAGCCCGAGCGTGTCGGCATACTCCGGCGCGCGTTCGGCAGCGCGCGCCCCCGGTTCGGTGCCGAACACGCCGAGTGAGAGCCGTCCGATGGCGCCCGCCACACAGCGGCAGTAGACCTTCAGGTCGTCCCAGGTCTCGTAGGTCTCGCCACGTACGTCCATCAGGACGCCGTCGATCAGCTCGTCCAGGCCGTCGAGCGGGATCGGGAAGGTCTCGGCGGCATGAGCGAGGGCGACCGCCACCGGATCGGTGTCGTCCTCGTCGACCGCACCCTCACGCACCCGGGTCAGCATCGCCCGGGTGTCCTCGAGCCTCGCGGCCTTGACGTCGCCCGCCAGCGCGCCGTCGCCGATGTCGTCGACGCGCCGTGAGAACGCGTAGAGCGCCGACATCGCACGCCGCTTGGACGTCGGCAGCAGCCTGATGCCGTACGCGAAGTTACGGGCCTGCTGCCCGGTCACGGTCTCGCAGTAGCTGTAGGCGGCGAGTACCGGTGCGGACGCGTGCGGTGCTGACTCCACGGTCCGGATCACCCCTCTCCTCGCAGAGTGACGCCCACCTCGCGCAGCAGCTGGAGCTTGCCGGGCTTGGGCGGGCCGGGAAGTACGTCGTGTTCGGCGGCGGCGATCGCACGGAGCGCCGCCCTTCCCCCCGCCACGAACCCTGCGAGCAGCAGCTTCAGTCTGCCGTGGACGCTACCCACCAGGGGGGCGCCTTCATTCAGGAGTTCGCGGGCGCGTTGCGCTTCGTATGCAACCAGAGCGCGCACCGATGCGCTCGCGGTTTTCGTGGCGAGATCCGCCTCCTGGACATGGAAGCGCTTCATGTCCTCCGCGGGCAGATAGATCCGGTCACGTCCGAGGTCCTCGGCGACGTCCTGGAGATGCTCGACGATCTGGAGGGCCGTGCAGATCGCGTCCGAGAGGCGGATCCGCTCAGGGGTCGAGGTGCCGGTGACGGCGAGCACGAGACGGCCGACGGGATTGGCGGACAGCTCGCAGTAGGCGAGCAGGTCGTCGTAGGTCTCGTAGCGGGTGACGAGCTGGTCCTGGCGGTTGGCGGCGATCAGGCCCAGGAAGGGCTCGGGGGTGAGGAAGCGGCGGCGCACGGTGGGCTGGAGGCGGCGCAGCAGCGGATGGCGGGGCTCTCCGGAGAAGACGCGGTTCAGGTCGGCCTCGAAGGCGTCCAGCAGGACCAGCCGGTCTCCGGCCTCCTCGGGCGAGACACCGAGCAGCCTCGCGTCGGCGCCGCCGGGGGCGAGATCGCCGTCGCCGATGTCGTCGACGAGGCGCGCGAAGCCGTAGACCGCCATGAGGTCGGTGCGCCAGTCCCTGGGCAGGAAGAACGGAGCCACGGGGAAGTTCTCCGCCGCGGCCTTGTCGAGCGTTGCGCGCTCCGTCACTCCGGGGCGCGTCGTGCCGGTCTCCGTCATCGCGGCCTGCCCAGGGCGGGGACGGCACGTGCTGCGTTGAGCTGGGGAGTTTCCGTAGCCATCGCCGTCACATCTCCCGTTCTACACCGCCGACCCAATACACACTATTTCGGACACGCCGCCCAGCCGTCCGCGCGGCGCCCCAGTGATCGGGTGTCGCGCATTATCGCCCCACTTGCTGCGATTCGGCACCGGTACAGCTTACGTTGTACAACGCGGCAAGGATCGTCGGGGTGTCCTGCACATCACAACAACACACCGATTGGCCCCAAGATTCCTAAGGGGCGGCGAAGTTGACGTTTCCTTTGCAGACGCGGGGCCCCGCCGGAACAGTTCCGGCGGGGCCCGGTCAAGTGGGGCGGTGTCGTTCGTCCGGGGCGGGGTGGACTACTTGCCCGTGAACTTCTCGTACTCCTTGATGACCTCGTCGGTCGGGCCGTCCATGCGCAGCTCGCCGCGCTCCAGCCACAGGACCCGGTCGCAGGTGTCACGGATCGACTTGTTGTTGTGACTGACGAGAAACACCGTGCCGGCCTCCTTGCGCAGTTCGCGGATGCGTTCCTCGGAACGCTTCTGGAACTTGCGGTCACCGGTGGCCAGCGCCTCGTCGATCATGAGGACGTCGTGGTCCTTGGCGGCCGCGATGGAGAAGCGCAGCCGGGCCGCCATGCCGGAGGAGTAGGTGCGCATCGGAAGGGTGATGAAGTCGCCCTTCTCGTTGATCCCGGAGAAGTCGACGATCTCCTGGTAGCGCTCCTTGATCTGCTCCCGGGACATGCCCATGGCGAGCCCGCCGAGGATGACGTTGCGTTCGCCGGTCAGGTCGTTCATCAGCGCCGCGTTGACGCCGAGCAGGGAGGGCTGGCCGTGGGTGTAGACCTTGCCGCTCTCGGCGGGCAGCAGGCCGGCGATGGCGCGCAGGAGGGTCGACTTGCCGGAGCCGTTGGAGCCGATCAGGCCGATCGCCTCGCCCTTGTAGGCGACGAAGGAGACGCCCTTGACGGCATGTACCTTGCGTACACCGCGCGCGGCGTCGTCGGAACCTCGCTTGAGAATGCGGCTCAGCGCGGCGGTCGCGCTGCCCTTGCCGGTCTTGGCGCCGTTGACGCGGTAGACGATGTGCAGCTCGTCCGCGATGACCGTGGGGGTCTGCTCGTCCCTGGTGTCCTCAGCCACGGCCGTACCTTTCCTCCGCCTTCCAGAAGTACACGAAGCCGCCGAGCGCGAAGAGCGCGGCCCAGCCGCCGGCGGCCGCCCAGACGTGGTCGGGCAGGTTCTCGGCGCCGTAGTCCTCGATCAGGGCGAAGCGCATCAGGTCCATGTAGATGGCCGCCGGGTTCCACTGGAGCACCGTCGCGAGCCACTGCGGCTTGTCGGCCAGCATGATCGGGATCGAGAACATCACGCCGGACGCGTACATCCACGTACGCATCACGAACGGCATGAGCTGCGCCAGGTCGGGGGTCTTGGCTCCCGCGCGGGCCATGATCAGCGCCAGACCGGTGTTGAACAGGAACTGCAGGATCAGCACCGGGACGATGAGCGCCCAGGACAGGTCCGGGTACTGGCCGAAACCGATGGCCACGGCGAACAGCACGACCATCGAGAACAGCAGCTGCTGGAGCTGCTGGAGCGCGAAGGAGATCGGCAGGGAGGCCCGCGGGAAGTGCAGCGCGCGGACCAGGCCGAGGTTGCCGGAGATGGCGCGTACGCCCGCCATGACGGAACTCTGCGTGAAGGTGAAGACGAAGACACCCGTCACCAGGAACGGGATGTACACGTCCTTCGACATGCCCCGGCCGGCGTCCAGGATGATGCCGAAGATGAAGAAGTAGACGCCCGCGTTGAGCAGCGGCGTCGCCACCTGCCACAGCTGGCCGAGCTTGGCCTGGCTGTACTGGGCGGTCAGCTTCGCCCGCGAGAACGCGAGGATGAAGTGGCGCCGGTCCCAGAGCTGGCGGACGTACTCGACGAGTGAGGGCCGGGCGCCGCTCACGGTCAGGCCGTGCCGGCCGGCGAGCTGTGCCGCCGTGAGGCCCTCGTCGGGCGACGCGGGCGCGCTCAGCGCGACCGTGCCGTCGTGCGTTGTCTCACTCACTGATGGATAGCTTTCCTCTTCGGGATGCCTCGGGATGCGCGGCCTGTCGGCATGGCATGAGCGCGGGGCCGTGGTGCGGCCGGCCGCTCTCGGGAACGAGCTTGTCAGATGACGGGGGGCCGGCCCAGTCGGGTCAAGCGCCACACGGTACGCCACTTCATCGGCCGGCGCGGACCGCACGGCGTGCTCCAACCTTCCCGGAAGCCGCCGAACCATGCTTTCAGGGCGGGCCGCGAGGGGCGGCGCAGGAGCGTGAGCAGCAGCCAGACGCCGAGGTAGACCGGGACGAGGAGCGCGGGCAGGTTGCGGCGGGCGAGCCAGACCCGGTTGCGGGCGACCATGCGGTGGTAGACCGCGTGCCGCGAGGGCGCGGTCGTCGGGTGGTACAGCACCATGTCGGACCGGTAGTCGATCATCCAGCCCGCGTCGAGAGCCCGCCATGCCAGGTCGGTTTCCTCGTGGGCGTAGAAGAACTCGTCCGGGAGGCCGCCGACTTCGGCGAAGACCTGGGTGCGTACGGCGTTGGCGCCACCGAGGAAGGTGGTGACCCGGGAGGAGCGCATCGGGTCGGCGGCCCGCAGCCGGGGCACGTGCCGGCGCTGGGTGACCCCGGTCTCGGGGTCGGCGATGCGGAAGCTGACGATGCCGAGCTTCGGGTCGGCCGTGAAGGCCTGGCGGCACAGTTCGGCGGTGTCGTGGTTCGGAAGGAGACCGTCGTCGTCCAGGAAAAGCAATATGTCGACGTCGCGGCCACCGGCACCGAAAGCCTCGATGCCGACGTTGCGGCCGCCGGGGATGCCGAGGTTCTCGGGCAGTTCGATGGTGCGGACACCGTCGGGGACGTCCGGGACGGGCGAGCCGTTGCCGACGACGACCACCTCGACCGGGTCGCCGTCCTGCTTGGCCACCGAGTCGAGCAGCGCCCGCAGCTCCTCGGGGCGGTTGCCCATGGTGATGATGACCGCGCCGACCTTCATGCCGGTGCTCACTTCAGCCTGCTGGAGGCGAGGATCGACACGAGGTGCAGCAGGGTCTGGAGCAGGGCGATACCGGCCATCACCGCCACGCCGAGCCGCGAGAAGAACAGGTCGTCGCGCATCTGGTCCACGACCGCGAGGACCAGGATCACCAGGGACGCCTCGATTCCGAGGATCAGCCGGTGGAACTTGAACGCGGCGGCGGCCCGGCGGGCCAGCGCCATGCCGGAGGAGCGCATCTCGGCGGCCGCCTCCTGCACGGGCGGCTTGCCGGCCTGGTGCCGGGCGACACCCACCAGGTCGGTCTCGGCCTTGATCAGGATCGCGCCGAGGGCGGCCAGGGTGCCGAGGAAGGCCCACAGCCAGTCGATACGGCCGGTGCCGAACAGGTCGGCGGCGCGCAGACCGAAGCCGACCAGCACGGCCGCGTCGGTCAGGTAGGCGCCCACGCGGTCCAGGTAGACACCGTTGAGCGAGTACTGCTTCTTCCAGCGCGCGATCTCGCCGTCGACGCAGTCGAGCAGCAGGTACATCTGGACGCACACCACGCCGAGCACGGCTCCCGGGATGCCCGGCACCAGGAGGGCCGGGGCCGCGAGGACGCCGAAGACGGTCATCAGGTACGTGAGCTGGTTGGGCGTGACCCTGGTGTTCACCAGGTAGCGGTCCACCCGCAGGGACACCTCACGCATGTAGAGGCGCCCCATCCAGTGCTCACCGCTGCGCCGGTCCTTGACCCCTGCGGGGTGGACGACCGGACGGAGTTCAGCTACCGATGGCCTTGACATAGTCGGTGTAGATGTCCTTGATCTGGTCGGTCTTGAGGTCGAGGTGTTCGAGGATGGTGTAGCGGCCGGGGCGGGTCTGCGGAGCGAACTCCACGGCGCGGACGAACTCCGCGGGCGTGAAGCCGATCTCCTCCGGCAGCACCGGCAGTCCGTGCCGGCGCAGCACCCCGGCCATGTACGCCGATTCCTCGTGGGCTCCGCGCAGGTACATCGCGAAGGCAGCGCCCAGGCCGCACTGCTCGCCGTGGGCGGCGGCACGCTTTGGGTAGAGCAGGTCGAACGCGTGGTTGATCTCGTGGCACGAGCCGGAGGCGGGCCGGGAGTCGCCGGAGATCGACATCGCGACCCCGGTGAGGACCAGGGCCTCGGCGAGCACCTGGAGGAAGTCGTTGTCGCCGACGCCGCCCGGGTGCCGGAGCACGGCCTCGCCGGCCTGGCGGGCCATGGCGGCCGCGAGTCCGTCGATCTTCTCGCCCTTGACGCGGCTCGCGAGCTCCCAGTCGGCGATCGCGTTGATGTTGGAGATCGCGTCGCCGATGCCCGCGCGCACGAAGCGCACCGGGGCCTCGCGGATGACGTCCAGGTCGATGACGGCCGCGATCGGGTTGGGCACGCCGTACGACCCGCGGCCCGCGTCGTTGTCGAGGGTCGCGACGGGCGAGCACAGGCCGTCGTGCGCGAGGTTCGTCGGTACGGCGACCAGGGGCAGGCCGACGCGCGCCGCGGCGAACTTGGCGCAGTCGATGATCTTGCCGCCGCCGAGTCCGACGACCGCGTCGTAGTGGCCGGCCTTCATGTCGCCGGCCAGCCGGATCGCGTCGTCGAGGGTGCCGCCGCCGACCTCGTACCAGGTGGCCCCCGGCAGCGAGGGCTCAAGGCGCTCGCGCAGCCGCGCACCCGAGCCGCCGCTGACCGCGATGGCCAGCTTGCCGGAGTGCGAGATCCGCTCGTCGGCGAGCACGCAGGCCAGGTCCTCGAGGGCACCCGGGCGGATGTCCACGACGACCGGCGAGGGAATCAGCCTTGTCAGTACCGGCACGCGATCTCCCGTCCACGGGCGAGGTCGTCGTGGTTGTCGATCTCCACCCACGGAACGTCGCCGATCGGCGCGACGTCGATGCGGAAGCCGCGGTTCACGAGCTCCTGGTAGCCGTGCTCGTAGAACTGCTGCGGGTCGGTCTCCCAGACCGTCTTCAGGGCGTCGGCCAGCTCGGGGGCGGCGTCGCCCTCGATGAGGGTGACCCCGATGTACTCGCCGGTGGCCTCGGCCGGGTCCATCAGCTTGGTGATCTTCGTCATGCCCCGCTCGGGGTCGACGACGACCTTCATCTCCTCGTCGGCGAGGTTCTTCACCGTGTCCAGGGCGAGGATGATGCGACGGCCCTCACCGCGGGCGGCGAGCAGCGTCTTCTCGACGGAGACCGGGTGCACGGTGTCGCCGTTGGCGAGGATCACACCGTCCTTGAGGGCGTCACGGCCGCACCACAGGGAGTAGGCGTTGTTCCACTCCTCGGCCTTGTCGTTGTCGATGAGGGTGAGCTTGAGGCCGTACTTCTGCTCCAGGGCGGCCTTGCGCTCGTAGACGGCCTCCTTGCGGTAGCCGACGATGACCGCGACCTCGGTCAGACCGATCTCGGCGAAGTTGCCGAGGGTGAGGTCGAGAACCGTCGGTTCGCCCTCCATGCCCGCGGGGCCCACCGGCACCAGAGCCTTGGGAAGGCTGTCGGTGTAGGGGCGCAGACGCCGGCCGGCACCGGCCGCCAGCACGAGGCCGATCATGCGGGTTCTCCTTCGTCGTGTACGGCGGGCGCCCCAGCGGACACCCAGAAACGGATGCTCTCGACGACCACCACCAGGGCCACGGCCACGGCCAGGGCCGTGAGCGCGACCGTGAACTGCTCAGCGGTGAGCGCGGCGGCCAGGACGGTGACGAGCAGCGTCCGTCCCTCGTGTCCCCCGACAGCGCGCACCAGCCAGGCCGGCGGCGCTCCGGCGTTGCCGCGGATGCGGTACACCGTGTCGTAGTGATGGTAGGCGACTGCCCCCACCAGGCCGAAAGCCGCAGGAAGGGCCCCGTTCACGTCGGCTTTGGCCGCGAGGACGAGGACGGTGCAGTATTCGGCGGCGCGGAAGAGCGGGGGGATGAGCCAGTCGAGGGCGCCCTTGAGAGGGCGGTACAGGGCCTGACCGGCGGCGACCGCGTAGACAAAGGCACCGGCGACGGGCGCCCAGGTCACGCCCGAGAACAGGGCTACGGTCAGGATCGCGACGCCGGCCACCGCCGCCGGGAGCGGGCCTCCCAGAGGGGCGCGGGCGGGCTTCGCCAGGAGTCCGGCCAGCGGTCCGTTGTCCGCGAGGTCCGCCAGTGCCTGCGCCGCCCGGTCCGTGCGCTGTGCCTTGCGGGTCAGCGAGCGCAGCACCCGGCCCGCCGTGGTGTACGTCGCCGCGAAGGCGCACCCGGCGAGAAGGACGTAGAAGGTGATCCGCGGGGTCGTGACCGCCGTGAGCACCGCGATCATCGCCCAGCGCTCACCGATGGGCAGGACGATCATCCGCCGCACCCACACCGTCCAGCCGACACTGTCGAGCTTGTCCGAAAGGGCCGCCGTGGGGCTGGTGTTGGCGGTGGCGTCGTGGTTGGCCTCGTTGAAGGAGAAGTCGACGACGTGCCGGCAGGTCTGGAGGATCATCGCGCCCAGCGCCAGAGCCCAGACGTCGTCGCCGCCGCGGGCCGCGCCGAGGGCGAGGCCGGCGTAGTAGGCGTACTCCTTGGCCCGGTCGAAGGTGGCGTCGAGCCAGGCGCCGAGCGTGGAGTACTGCAGGGAGTAGCGGGCCAGCTGGCCGTCGGTGCAGTCCAGGACGAAGGACGCTATGAGGAGGACGCCCGCGGCGATGAAGCCGCCGCGGGTACCCGTGGCCGCGCAGGCCGCCGCGATGAGCGCGGTGATCAGGGAGGCCGTGGTGACCTGGTTCGGGGTCAGACCGCGGCGGGCGCACCAGCGGGCGATGTAGCGGGAGTAGGGGCTGATGAAGTGGGTGGTGAAGAAGCCGTCGCGGGACTTCACCGCGGACTTCAGGCGTACGGCCTCGTCGTCGACGTCCGCTACGGCCTGCCGTGCCTCGTTGCGGGCCTGGGGGTCGGCGGGGACGGCGGCGACCAGGCTGCCGAGCTCGGGGCGGTGGACATCGGCGCCGTCGTCGGCCAGCGCGGTGACGACGCGGTCGGGGAGGCTGTCGACTTCCCCCACGCTCAACGCCGATCGCACCGAATTCGTTCGCGCGGGGGCACCCCCATCGGCCGTGCCGCCGCCCGCGGAGTTCTCGCGGGCCAGCGCCCTGGTGAGCGTCGCCCGGCCGTCGGGCTGTGCGGTGACGGCGCCGGGCAGCGCGGCCAGCGAGAAGCGGGGGTCCGTGAGGCCCAGGCGCAGCGCGTGGACGTGGCCGACGAACCGGGCGTCGACGAGCGCGACGCGCTGGTCACCGGGTGCCTCGGCGACCAGCCGCTCGGCGTCGGCGGCGTCCACGGCGGCCCGTACCTCGAAGCCGAGGGACCGCAGATCACCCTCGATCGACGATCCGGGGACCGGCTGACCGGTGAGGATGGCGGTCGACAACCGAACTCACTCCCTGGGTGCCGACGCGCGGGCGCCGGTCATGTGCACGATGGGGGCGCCCCTTGGCTGCACCAGGCGGGCGGCATGTCGGCAGAGGCTATCGGATGCCAAGAAGGCTGCGTTCACCGCCCGTTAACGGACCGATCAACAGCGCCTCCCCCGGCCTTTGCCGCGATCATCATCGGTGATCCGGGGCCCCGCCCACAAACCGCGCCCCGCAGAGCGGACATCCAGGACATCGTGCGGCCCGTACTCGCCGCCGTCGTCCAGACTGAGGACCGGCCGCCGCTGCACACGACGCTGCTTGCCCGGATGTGTTCGCCCCTGGACGTGTGCGCCGACTGGGGCGCCGCCCTGTCCGGACGGCTCCACGGCACGGAGCGGCGACACACATCCTCACTGATCGTCCGCCCGGCCGGCCTCGTCACCGACGGGGCCGGCGCTCCCGGCCTGCGGACACCGCGTGAAGCCTGCATGCAACCGGGCATCCGCGTGCGGTACGCGCAGCGTGTGCGGCCGACGGACCGCCAAGCTGTGGAGCGCACACTGGAGCCAGAGCGTCGGCATAGGGTGGACGACCATGACGTGGCTGATCACCGGCGGTGCCGGGTACATAGGGGCGCATGTGGCGCGGGCCATGACGGGGGCCGGGGAACGGGTGCTCGTCCTGGACGACCTCTCGGCAGGCGTGCCCGCGCGGCTTCCCGCCGAGGTGCCGCTGGTGCGGGGTTCCTCGCTGGACGGCGGCCTGCTGAAGCGGGTGCTGGCCGAGCACGCGGTCACGGGTGTGGTGCATCTCGCGGCGCGCAAGCAGGTCGCCGAGTCGGTGGCGCAGCCGACCCGCTACTACCAGGAGAACGTCGGAGGGCTCGCGACCCTGCTGGAGGCGGTCGCGGCAGCCGGGATCGAACGCTTCCTCTTCTCCTCGTCCGCGGCCGTCTACGGCAACCCCGATGTGGGACTGATCACGGAGGAGACGCCCTGCGCCCCCGTGAACCCCTACGGCGAGACCAAGCTCGCCGGGGAGTGGCTGGTGCGAGCGGCCGGACAGGCACACGGGATCTCCACGGTCTGCCTGCGTTATTTCAACGTCGCCGGGGCCGCGGCGCCGGAGCTCGCGGACACCGGTGTCTTCAACATCGTGCCCATGGTCTTCGACCGGCTCACCCGCGACGAGGCCCCACGGATCTTCGGCGACGACTATCCGACGCCGGACGGCACCTGTGTCCGTGACTACATCCATGTGTCCGACCTGGCCGAGGCACACCTCGCGGCGGCCCGGCGGCTGTCCGAGGACGGACAGCGCGGTGACCTGACGGTCAACATCGGTCGCGGCGAGGGCGTGTCCGTGCGCGAGATGGTGACGGTGATCGGCGAGGTGACCGGAGACCGACGGCCGGCGGTCGTGGAGCCCCGGCGTCCGGGAGACGCCCCGGTGTCGGTGGCCTCGGCCGCCCGGGCCGCCGAGACGCTCGGCTGGAGCGCGCGGCGTGGGGTACGCGAGATGATCGAGTCGGCCTGGCACGGCTGGCTGCTGCACCACGCCTGAGCTCGCCTGACCTGCGCTTCGTTTCCGCAGGTCAGGGCACATGACAACGGTGTTCAGTGCCGCGTTGCCGGATACCCCCCACCCGTAGTTCACTGTGATCCCGGGCGGGCTGTTCGGCTGTTCCGGGTCAATGCGTAGGAGGCGGCTTCCATGGGGGCAGGGCACGATCACGGGCACGCGCACTCGCATGCGCCGGCCGGCGGTACGGCGACCGCGGCGTACGTCGGCACGCTGCGGGTGGCGTTGTCGATCACGCTCACCGTCATGGTGGTCGAGATCGTCGGCGGCGTCGTCGCGGACTCCCTCGCCCTGGTCGCGGACGCGGCGCACATGGCGACGGACGCGCTGGGCCTCGGCATGGCCCTCCTCGCGATCCACTTCGCGAACCGCCCGCCGACCGGCAACCGGACCTTCGGGTACGCCCGCGCGGAGATCCTCGCGGCCCTCGCGAACTGTCTGCTGCTGCTCGGCGTCGGCGGCTACGTCCTGTACGAGGCGATCCAGCGGTTCGTCACGCCGGCCGACACCGAGGGCGGACTGACCATCGTGTTCGGTGCGATCGGCCTGGTCGCGAACATCATCTCGCTGACCCTGCTGATGCGCGGCCAGAAGGAGAGCCTGAACGTGCGCGGGGCCTTCCTGGAGGTCGCGGCGGACGCGCTCGGCTCGCTCGCGGTGATCATCTCGGCGACGGTGATCCTGACCACGGGCTGGCAGGCCGCCGACCCGATCGCCTCGCTCGTCATCGGCGTGATGATCGTGCCGCGCACCTTCAAGCTGCTGCGCGAGACGCTGGACGTCCTGCTGGAGTCGGCGCCCAAGGACGTCGACATGACGGAGGTGCGCACCCACATCCTGGCCCTGGACGGTGTGGAGGACGTCCACGACCTGCATGCCTGGACGATCACCTCGGGCATGCCGGTGCTGTCCGCCCACGTGGTGGTGCGCTCCGACGTCCTCAGCGCGATCGGCCACGAGAAGATGCTGCACGAGCTCCAGAACTGCCTCGGCGACCACTTCGACGTGGAGCACTGCACCTTCCAGCTGGAGCCGGGCGGGCACGCGGAGCACGAGGCGCATCTGTGCCACTGATCGCGTCCGTCCCACTGGTCGCTTCCGCGCCACTGACACACGTGTACGGTGCATGAAACGCCCGTTCTGACGGAATGCAGCGATCCGGCGCACCTTTGCGTCCTCCACCCCACAGCCCCGCCCCGAGCGGTTCCCCACCCGCCGCGCCGGGCACGATCAACTGCCGGGAGTGCCGGATCGGTGCGGCACACTTGGGGCGCGAAGACCGATGTGAAGGATGGGTATGCCGACCACACCTGCCACCACGACGCACACTCCGTCGAACGGCGCCGCGAACGCGATCCTGCTGGAACTGGTCGACGAGCACGGTGTGACGATCGGCACCGCGGAGAAGCTCGCCGCCCACCAGCCGCCGGGGCAGCTGCACCGCGCCTTCTCGGTGTTCCTCTTCGACGAGCGGGGCCGGCTGCTGCTCCAGCAGCGCGCGCTGGGCAAGTACCACTCCCCCGGCGTGTGGTCCAACACCTGCTGCGGTCACCCCTACCCCGGCGAGGCGCCCTTCGCGGCGGCGGCCCGGCGGACGTACGAGGAGCTGGGTGTCTCCCCGTCGCTGCTCGCCGAGGCGGGCACGGTGCGCTACAACCACCCGGACCCGGACTCGGGCCTGGTCGAGCAGGAGTACAACCACCTGTTCGTCGGCCTGGTGCAGTCCCCGCTCGGCCCGGACCCGGAGGAGGTCGCCACGACCGCCTTCGTGACCCCGGCCGAGCTGGCGGAGCGGCACGCGAAGGACACCTTCTCGTCGTGGTTCATGACGGTGCTGGACGCGGCCCGTCCCGCGGTCAGGGAGCTGACGGGTCCGTCCGCCGGCTGGTGAGCAGAGCTCGGGCCCTCAGGACGCGCGCACGGCCTTGAGCGGCAGGGCGGCCCAGATCACCTTGCCGCCGGCGGACGTGTGCTCGGCGTCGCAGACGCCGCCCGCCTCCCGGGTGATCTCGCGGACCAGGAGCAGTCCCCGCCCGCCCTCGCCGCTGTGGTCGGTCTCCAGGGCGGTCGGCCGGTAAGGGTGGTTGTCCTCCACGGACACCCGCACCCACTCCGCGCCCACGGCCACCTCCACGGCGAGCATCGGCGAGAGCAGGGCCGCGTGCCGGACGGCGTTCGTCACGAGCTCGGACACGATCAGCAGGAGGCCCTGGACGAGGTCGTCCGAGACGGGCACTCCCTGGCGGTACAGCAGGTCCCGTACGGCGTGTCGCGCCTGCGGGACCGACGCGTCGACGGCTTGGGCGGTGAACCGCCACACGCCCTCGTACGGCAGCGGGTCCGGTGTGCCAGGGTCGAGGGGGGCGGGTTCGAGGGGGTCCCCTCCGGTGTCCGTCGGGCGAGGGCCGGACCCGCGCCCATGGTCGTCCATTCTTCGGTCGCCACCCTTGCGCTCGATTGTCACCACGTGTCGAGTGTTGGCAGCGCGTCGCTCGACTCCGGATGCCTGAACAGAAGTCAGCGCATATCGAATCCCCCTGACCGATCCCGCGCAGAACTATTCGGTTCATGTCGATTTGACGGCGGCCTTCTGCTGTTCGGTGACCATACCGAGGATCTTGCGCGCAGCACGGTCGAGGCGTACGGCTAGCATCCGACGCATGGACCACTCCGAGCCGCAGCTGCTGCACACCGTCGTCGACTCGGTCGCCACCGTCGTGATCCACCATCCGGCCAAGCGCAACGCCATGACGGCCGCGATGTGGCGGGCACTGCCGCCGCTGCTGGACACGCTGGCCGCCGATCCCGGCGTACGGGTGCTCGTGCTGACCGGGGAGGGCGGGACGTTCTGCGCGGGCGCCGACATCTCCACTCTGCGGGGGTCGCCCGAGGAGGCTCAGGAGCTCGCGGTGCGGGCCGAGGAGGCCCTCGCCGCCTTTCCGAGGCCGACGCTGGCGGCGGTCCGGGGGCACTGTGTGGGCGGCGGGTCGCAGCTCGCGGCGGCGTGCGATCTGCGGTTCGCGGAGGAGGGCGCGCTGTTCGGGGTGACACCGGCGAAGCTCGGGATCGTGTATCCGGCGTCCTCGACCCGGCGGCTGGTGTCGCTGGTCGGCCCGGCCGCCGCCAAGTACCTGCTGTTCTCCGGCGAGTTGATCGACGCGGAGCGAGCACTGCGGACGGGCCTGGTCGACGAGGTGCTGCCCGAGGGCGAACTCGCCAAGCGGGTCGGGGAGTTCGCGCGGATCCTGGCGTCCCGTTCGCAGCTGACGCAGGCCGCGGCGAAGGAGTTCGCGAACGGCCGCACGGACCGTGACGCGTACTGGACAGGCCAGGCGCGGGGCAGCGGCGACACCGCGGAGGGTGTCGCCGCGTTCCTGGAGCGCCGTCAGCCGCGGTTCACGTGGCCGGTTCCTGGCCGAGGATGAACCGGCTGCCCGACCGGAGCACCTCGACGACCTCCGCGGGCGCCTTCTGCGGGGCTCCGGCGTCGTAGGGCGGTTGCGGGTCGTACTCGATGCCCAGTTGTACGGCCTGGGCCACGAAGTCGCCGGAGATCCTGCCGAGCAGGGCGAGTCCCATGTCGATGCCGGAGGAGACCCCGGCCGCGGTCACGTACTTGCCGTCCGTGACGACCCGCTCCCCCGTCGGCTCGGCCCCGAACCTCCTCAGTTCGTCGAGCGCCAGCCAGTGCGAGGTCGCGCGGCGCCCTTCCAGGAGGCCCGCGGCGGCGAGCAGCAGGGAGCCGGTGCACACCGACGTCGTCCAGGTGCTGGTGGCGTCGGCGGCGCGGATCCAGTCGAGAAGGGCCTTGTTCGTCATCTGCGGGGTCTGGCCCGGGCCGCCCGGGACGACCACGAGGTCGGGCTTCGGCACCTCGGTCAGGGTCCGGTCGGCGATCAGCGCCAGGTTCCCGCTGTCGGTGCGGACGGGGCCGCGCTCCTCGGCGACGAAGACGACCTCGGCGTCGGGAAGGCGGCCCAGGGTCTCGTACGGCCCTACGGCGTCCAGGGCGGTGAAGCGGTCGTAGAGGACGACGGCGATCTGCACAGGGAGTCCCTTCAGTGGGCGGGGGTCGGGTGGAAGCGGCGGCGGTACTCGGACGGGGCCGTGCCGAGGGCCTTGACGAAGGCGCGGCGCATGCCCTCCGGGGTGCCGTAGCCGCTGGCGCGGGAGATCTCCTCGACGCCGTCAGAGGTGTCCTCCAGGAGGCGGCGGGCGTGTTCCAGCCGGACCCGGTCGACGTACCGCCCCGGTGTCATACCGGTCTCGGCCTGGAAGGCCCGGGCGAAGTGGCGGGGCGAGAGACGGGCCCGGGCGGCGAGGGTCTCGACGCTCAGGTCGTCGGCGGGATGCTCGGTGATCCACTGCTGGACCTCGCGCAACGGCTCGCGCTGCGCGGTCTGGGCGGCGAGCTGGGCGCTGAACTGGGCCTGGTTGCCGGGCCGGCGCAGGAAGACGACCAGGTGGCGGGCGATGGCCAGGGCGGTGTCCCGGCCCAGGTCCTCCTCCACCAGGGCGAGCGCGAGGTCGATGCCCGAGGTGACGCCGGCGGACGTCGACACCGGCCCGTCGCGCACGTAGATCGGCTCGGGGTCCACCTCGACGGCCGGGTGGTCGCGGGCGAGCCTGTCGCAGTACGCCCAGTGCGTGGTGACCCGGCGACCGTCCAGGAGCCCCGCCTCGGCGAGCCGGATGGCGCCGGTGCACACCGACACCAGGCGCTCGGCCCGGGGCCCGTGCTCGCGCAGCCAGTCGGTGAGGCGGGCAGCGGGGCGCCGGGTGCCCCGGCCACCGGGCACGAGGAGGGTGTGTGGGGCATCGGCTTGCGCGAGGGTTTCGTCCGGTACGACGGTCAGGCCGCTGGAGGTGCGCACGGGAGCGCCGTCCAGCGAGGCCGTACGGATGCGGTAGGTGCCCGGGGTGTGCTGCTCGGCCCCGGCGAACACCTCCACGGGGCCGGTGACGTCGAGGCTCTGCACGCCGTCGAAGAGGACGAAGAGAACGGTTCGCTGCGCCATGTCCTCGATTCTTGGGCCGGCGCCCGATGGCGGCAATGACGAGTTCCCCACCTTTCCTGCCATGAAGGCCACCCCCGCCGAGCAGATACCAAGCGGTCGGTAACCTGCACACCATGACTACTGCCGTCCTGGAACCCCGCGCCGGCCGCCGCTGTCACAACCCGCTCAACTCCGTGCACGCCGCGCACTACTTCTCGCCCGACCTGGGCAGGGAACTGGCCGCGGTCGGCGTCACCCACCCGAGGGCCGTCAACTTCGCGGTGCGGGCCGCCGCGCTGGGGCCGGTCGGTCCAGGGGCGGTGACGGCCGCGTTCTACAACTACAAGCACGAGCTGGTGGCCGAGCACCTGCCCGCGGTGTGGCGGACCGTAATACCCGAACAGGTCCTGGCGGCACGCGCGCGTGCCGTCGACACGACCCTGCGCCGCCTGCTGGGCGACGAGACCGTGGCCTCGGACGCGATGGCCGAGGCCGCGCGGCTCGCGCTCCGGGCCACCGAGGCCTGCTCGCGCGCCGCGCGCCCCCTGTACTCCGCACACGCCGACCTGCCGGTGCCCCAGGAGCCCCACCTGGCGTTCTGGCACGCCGCGACGCTGCTGCGCGAGCACCGGGGCGACGGACATCTCGCCGCCCTGATGTCCGCCGAGCTCGACGGTCTGGAAGCCCTGGTGACCCACACCGCGACCGGCCGGGGCATGACGCCGTCATGGGTGTTCACCACACGCGGGTGGACCCGGCAGGAGTGGGACGCGGCCGTCGGACGGCTCCGCGGACGCGGACTGCTGGACGCCGACGCCGAGCTCACCGAGCGCGGCGCCGCCCTGCGGGACGAGATCGAGACGCAGACGGACCGGCTCGACCGGGCCCCGTACGAGCACCTCGGTGCCGATGGCGTACGACGGCTGACCGAGCTCGCGGTCGGGTTCGCGCGTACCGCGGCGGCCGCGGGGGCCTATCCCGCGGACCTGATCGGCAAGCGCTGATCTTTCGGCGCCTCGAAGATTGCCGGGCGGTCTGGGAGGTACCCGTTCCTTTCCTGGTCGTCGCGGCCGGGAGAGGAAAGGGGATTCACATGTTCCGCGCGATCGCAGACGTCCTGCGCCAGATCGGTGGCGCCATCGCCACCGTGGTGACCCTGCCCTTCCGGGCCGTCGCCCGGCTGTTCGGCGGTGCGTCCAGCTCCACGAGGAGCCGCAGGGCCTGATGACCACGGCCCGATGACCGCGCCCTGATCCCCGACTGTCGGTGCCGCCTGCCACAATTGCCGCGCAACCTCAGTGAGAAGGCGGTACGGGATCGTGACGACACCCGGGTCCAGCGGGTCCAGCAGCGCAGGGTCGATCGAAGGCAGGATCGCCGAGGAACTCGGCGTACGGGAGCGGCAGGTCAAGGCTGCCGTGGAACTGCTCGACGGCGGTTCCACGGTTCCCTTCATCGCCCGCTACCGCAAGGAAGCGACCGAGATGCTCGACGACGCGCAGCTGCGCACGCTCGAGGAGCGGTTGCGGTATCTGCGGGAGCTGGAGGAGCGGCGGGCGGCGATCCTCGACTCGGTGCGCGAGCAGGGCAAGCTCACCGAGGAGCTGGAGGCGCGGATCCTGGGCGCGGAGACCAAGGCGCGCCTCGAGGACATCTACCTGCCGTTCAAGCCGAAGCGCCGCACCAAGGCGCAGATCGCGCGCGAGGCAGGTCTTGAGCCGCTGGCCGAGGGTCTCCTCGGTGACCCGGGTGTCGCTCCGCTCGCCGCGGCCGCCGCGTTCGTCGACGCCGACAAGGGCGTGCCGGACGCGCAGGCCGCGCTGGACGGCGCCCGGGCGATCCTGACCGAGCGCTTCTCGGAGGACGCCGACCTGATCGGCGAGCTGCGCGAGCGCATGTGGGTGCGCGGGCGGCTGGCCGCCAAGGTGCGGGAGGGCAAGGAGGAGGCTGGCGCCAAGTTCGCCGACTACTTCGACTTCGCCGAGCCCTTCACCAACCTGCCCTCGCACCGCATCCTGGCGATGCTGCGCGGCGAGAAGGAGGAGGTCCTCGACCTCGTCCTGGAGCCCGAGGAGGCCACGGAAGGGCCCTCGTCCTACGAGGGCATCGTGGCCCACCGGTTCGGGATCGCCGACCGCGGCCGTCCCGGCGACAAGTGGCTGAAGGACACCGTCCGCTGGGCCTGGCGGACCCGCATCCTCGTGCACCTGGGCATCGACCTCAGGCTGCGCCTGCGGACGGCCGCCGAGGACGAGGCGGTCAACGTGTTCGCGGCCAACCTCCGCGACCTGCTGCTCGCCGCCCCGGCCGGCACACGCGCGACGCTCGGCCTGGACCCCGGCTTCCGTACGGGCGTGAAGGTCGCCGTGGTCGACGCGACCGGCAAGGTCGTCGCCACCGACGTCATCCACCCGCACGTCCCTGCCAACAGGTGGGACGAGGCGATCGCCAAGCTGGCCCGGCTCGCCAAGGAGCACGCGGTGGAGCTGATCGCGATCGGCAACGGCACGGCGTCCCGCGAGACCGACAAGCTCGCCGGCGACCTCATCACCAGACACCCGGAGCTGAAGCTCACCAAGGTGATGGTGTCCGAGGCGGGCGCCTCCGTGTACTCGGCCTCCGCGTTCGCCTCGCAGGAGCTGCCCGACATGGACGTGTCGCTGCGCGGCGCGGTCTCCATCGCGCGCCGGCTCCAGGACCCGCTGGCCGAGCTGGTGAAGATCGACCCCAAGTCGATCGGCGTCGGCCAGTACCAGCACGACCTGTCCGAGGTGAAGCTGTCGCGTTCGCTGGACGCGGTGGTGGAGGACTGTGTGAACGGCGTGGGGGTCGACGTGAACACCGCGTCCGCCCCGCTGCTCTCCCGGGTCTCCGGGATCACCTCCGGCCTGGCGGAGAACATCGTGTCGCACCGCGACGCGAACGGCCCGTTCACGTCCCGCACCGAGCTGAAGAAGGTGGCCCGGCTGGGCCCCAAGGCGTACGAGCAGTGCGCGGGCTTCCTGCGGATCCGCGGCGGCGTCGACCCCCTGGACTCCTCCAGCGTCCACCCCGAGGCGTATCCGGTGGTGCGGCGGATGGTGAAGACCGCCGGGCAGGAAGTCGCCTCCCTCATCGGCAACACCGGGGTGCTGCGCTCGCTTCGGCCGCAGGACTTCGTGGACGAGACGTTCGGTCTGCCCACCGTGACCGACATCCTCAAGGAGTTGGAGAAGCCGGGGCGTGACCCTCGGCCCGCCTTCAAGACGGCGACCTTCAAGGAGGGCGTCGAGAAGATCTCCGACCTGGTTTCCGGGATGGTCCTCGAAGGGGTCGTGACGAACGTGGCGGCGTTCGGGGCGTTCATCGACGTCGGTGTCCACCAGGACGGTCTGGCGCATGTGTCGGCGCTGTCGAAGACCTTCGTCAAGGATCCGCGGGATGTGGTCAAGCCAGGCGACATCGTCAAGGTGAAGGTGCTGGACGTCGACATCCCGCGCAAGCGGATCTCGTTGACGCTGAGGCTGGATGACGAAGCGGCGGTGGCCTCCGGCGGAGAGCGGCGACAGCAGCAGCGGGGTGGGCGGCCGCCTCAGCAGCGGCAGCAGCAACCGCGTCAGCAGCAGCGGTCGGCGCCTGCTCCGGGCAACAGTGCGATGGCTGATGCTCTGCGGAAGGCCGGGCTGCTCGACTCCAAGAAGAAGGGGCGCTAGCGGCCGTAGGGGCTGCGGGGCTGTTGTGGCTGGTCGCGCCCACGCGGCGGAGCCGCACATCGATACAGCCCCGCGCCCCTAACGAGTTTCCGTCACCTTGCCCGATACGACCTCCAAGCGGCGCGTCACCCTCACCGCGTCCAGCATTCGGCGGTCGTGAGTGACCAGCAACAAAGTGCCCTCGTAGGCGTCCAGCGCTGACTCCAGCTGTTCGATGGCCGGTAGGTCCAGGTGGTTCGTCGGTTCGTCCAGAACCAACAGGTTCACACCCCTGCCCTGGAGCAATGCCAGCGCCGCCCGCGTCCGCTCCCCCGGTGACAGCGTCGCCGCCGAGCGCATGACGTGGTCGGCCTTCAGACCGAACTTGGCCAGGAGGGTGCGGACCTCCGCCGGTTCCGTGTCGGGGACCGCCGCGCAGAAGGCGTCCAGCAGGGCCTCCTGGCCGTGGAACAGCTTGCGGGCCTGGTCGACCTCGCCGATCAGGACGCCGGAGCCCAGGGAGGACTGGCCCGAGGTCAGCGGCACCCGGCCCAGCAGGGCGCCGAGCAGGGTGGACTTGCCGGCGCCGTTCGCGCCCGTGACCGCCACCCGGTCCGCCCAGTCGATCTGGAGGGACACCGGGCCCAGGACGAAGTCGCCCTGGCGGACCTCGGCGTCCCGCAGGGTCGCGACGACCGCGCCCGAGCGGGGCGCCGACGCGATCTCCATGCGCAGTTCCCACTCCTTGCGCGGCTCCTCGACGACGTCGAGGCGTTCGATCATGCGCTGGGTCTGCCGGGCCTTCGCGGCCTGCTTCTCGCTGGCCTCGCTGCGGAACTTGCGGCCGATCTTGTCGTTGTCGTTGCTCGCCTTGCGGCGCGCGTTCTTCACGCCCTTGTCCATCCACGAGCGCTGCATCTGCGCCCGGTCCTGGAGGGAGGCCCGCTTGTCGGCGTACTCCTCGTAGTCGTCCCGGGCGTGCCGGCGGGCGACCTCGCGCTCCTCCAGGTAGGCCTCGTAGCCGCCGCCGTAGAGGGTGATCTGCTGCTGGGCGAGGTCGAGTTCGAGGATCTTGGTGACGGTGCGGGTCAGGAACTCGCGGTCGTGGCTGACCACCACCGTGCCGGCTCGCAGGCCCTTCACGAACCGCTCCAGGCGCTCCAGGCCGTCCAGGTCGAGGTCGTTGGTCGGCTCGTCGAGGAGGAAGACGTCGTAGCGGGAGAGGAGGAGGGAGGCGAGGCCGGCGCGGGCCGCCTGGCCGCCCGACAGGGAGGTCATCGGCTGGTCCAGGTCGACCGCGAGGCCCAGGGAGTCGGCGATCTCCTCGGCCCGTTCGTCGAGGTCGGCGCCGCCGAGGTCCAGCCAGCGCTCCAGGCTGGTGGCGTACGCGTCGTCGGCGCCCGGGGCCCCGTCGACCAGGGCCTGGGTCGCCTCGTCCATCACCCGCTGGGCCTCGGCGACTCCGGTGCGGCGGGCTAGGAACTCGCGCACGGTCTCCCCCGGGCGTCGCTCCGGCTCCTGCGGCAGGTGCCCGACGGTGGCCGTGGGTGGGGAGAGCCTGAGCTCCCCCTCCTCCGGCGTCAGCAGGCCGGCGAGCATCCTGAGCAGCGTGGACTTGCCCGCGCCGTTGGCCCCGACCAGGCCGATCACATCTCCGGGCGCGACGACGAGGTCGAGCCCGCTGAACAGGGAACGGTCGCCGTGGCCGGCGGCGAGGTTCTTGGCGACGAGGGTGGCAGTCATCAGACCGTCGATCCTAATGGCCGCCCGAGACCGGACGCTCCCCGGTTTCTCAGCGGGCCATCGCCTCCACCAGGACACTTCCCGAGGTCCGTGCCACCACGAACGATTCTCCCTTCACCGCCTTGGCGTCCAGGGCGATCCGGTGCCGGCCCGCTTCCAGGACGCCGTCGAAGACCTCCTGGGCGTGGCTTCGGTACAGCCGGTCGAGACGGTACGCCGTCAGGCGCACCCGGCACGGCGAGGTGACCTCGACGCCCGCCTCGCCGTCGGCGGCCACCAGACGGGTCAGCCGGCGCCGTTCCACCGGGCTGCGGTCCAGGGCGTGCTCTATCTGGGCCACGAGCAGCGGGACGATCGGGGCGAGACCGTCGACGTAGGCCACGTCGACGCCCGCGCGTGCGAAGGAGCGGCGTACGACGGCACGTTCCTCCTCGGTGACCGTGCGGCCGAAGGCGACGGCGCCGTAGCCGCGCAGTTCGTCGGCGGGGACGGCTCCCACCTCGCGGGTGACGTCGGCGCCGATGCCGATGGCGCGCAGGGCGGCGGCCAGCTTGGCGAGGACGGCGACACGGGCGCCGATGAGCAGGACACGGCGGCGGGCGCCCTCGGAGTCGCTGCCGCCCCGGAGCAGGGAGTCGAGGGCCGCGCGGTACTCGGCGCCCTGGAAACGGAAGGGCCCTATGCCGTGGTAGCCGTTGAGCCGGAGGTCCACGGCCTCGTCGGTCTGCCAGGCGAAGTCCCGCCAGACGAAGTCGTCGCCGTCCCGCTCGATGACGGCGGTGACGGCGCCGCAGGCGAGGTCCTCGCACTCGGGGCAGCCGTAGATGACGTGACGACCGCTCGGAAGCGGGGCGTCCGTCTCGCCCAGGAGGCTGCGGACCTGGGCGGTGAAGATCGCGGGTGGGACGTCGGAGGCGAGGGGGGAGACGGCGTCGAGGTCGGAGAGCTGGAAGAGGAGCGGGCGGCCGTCGACGATGAAGTCGACGAAGTCCCGGTGCAGTTGGAAGTCACCGTTGGCGAGGACTCCACCGGCACGCATCGCCGGTGCCAGGCCGAAGGTCGCGTATGCGGCAGACATGGTGTGAGTATTCCCGGCTTTGGGCCGGTCTGAGCACGGCATGCGTCATTCCGCTGACGCGGGGCGGCGCGGTGGCTCGATGTGCGCGAGGAGTCGGCGCCGTGACGTGGCGTCGTCGGCGTACGCGTGGTCGAAGGGGCACCGGTCGGAAAGAGTGTGACCGTCGCGCGCGGAGGAGGCGGACGGGCTCGCCTCCTCCCGGCACGCGCCGTACTCAGCTGTGGTCGTGGCCCAGCGGGTCGCCCTCCGTCTCGGTGCCGGGGCCCGGACCGATCTGGATCCCGAAGTCGCCGTCGTACTTCCGATGGCCCTCGATCACGGCGAGTTCGACGGCCTCGGAGCCCATCTCGCCCCGCACGATCAGCGGGTCCCGGCGCAGATCTCGCATGAGGGCCACGCACATGCCGATCATCACGAGCACAAAGGGTGCGGCGGCCAGGATCGTGAGGTTCTGCAGGCCGGTGAGCGCGTCGCCCTGGCCGCTGCCGACGAGCAGCATGATGGCGGCGACCGCTCCGGTGACCACACCCCAGAACACGACTACGAACCGGCCGGGTTCGAGGGCCCCCCGCTGGGAGAGCGTGCCCATCACGATGGACGCAGCGTCGGCTCCCGAGACGAAGAAGATGCCGACCAGGATCATCACGAGCAGGCTGGTCACGGTGGCGGCGGGGAACTCCTGGAGCACGCCGAAGAGTTGGCCCTCGGGGGTGTCCTCGCCGCCGAGCGCGCCGCCCTCCTTCAGCTTCATGGCCGTACCGCCGAAGATCGCGAACCACACGAGGCTGACCGTGCTCGGCACGAGGATGACGCCGCCGATGAACTGGCGGATGGTGCGGCCGCGGCTGATGCGGGCGATGAACATGCCGACGAAGGGTGTCCAGGAGATCCACCAGGCCCAGTAGAAGACGGTCCAGCTGCTGAGCCAGTCCGCGACGCCCTTGCCGCCGCTCGCCTCCGTGCGGCCGGCGAGCTGGGGCAGTTCGCCGAGGTAGGAGAAGACCGAGGTGGGCAGCAGGTCGAGCACGATGATCGTGGGACCTGCGATGAACACGAAGACCGCGAGGATCAGGGCGAGCACCATGTTGGTGTTGGACAGCCACTGGATGCCCCGCTCGATGCCGGAGACGGCCGAGAGCACGAAGGCCAGGGTCAGCACGGCGATGATCGTGACGAGCAGCCCGGTGCTGACGTCGTCCATCCAGTTCAGCTCCCGGAAACCGGAGCCGATCTGGAGGGCGCCGAGGCCCAGGGAGGCCGCTGAGCCGAAGACGGTGGCGATGATCGCGAGGATGTCGATCACCCGGCCCACGGTGCCGTTCGCGTGCCTCTCCCCGATGAGCGGGGTGAACACGGCGCTGATGGTCTGGCGCCGGCGCTTGCGGAAGGTGCTGTAGGCGATGCCGAGGCCGACCACCGCGTAGATCGCCCAGGGGTGCAGGGTCCAGTGGAAGAGGGTGGTGGCCATCGCCGTCTCCATGCGTTCACCGGAGTTGGCGGGATCGGTGCCCGGGGGCGGGGTGGTGTAGTGCGAGAGGGGCTCGCTGACGCCGTAGAACATCAGGCCGATGCCCATGCCGGCGCTGAACATCATCGCGACCCAGGACACGGTCTTGAACTCGGGCTCCTCGCCCTCGGCGCCCAGGTGGATGCGTCCGTAGCGGCTCATCGCGAGCCACAGGGCGAACACCACGAAACACGAGGCGGCCAGCATGAAGGCCCAGCCGCCGTTGTGGATCAGCCCGCCCAGCATGGCGGTGGAGACGTCCTCCAGGGAGTCCGTCGCCGCCCAGCCCCAGATCACGAAGGCCAGGGTGATGACGGCGGTGACGCCGAACACCACCCGGTCGGTCTCGTGGCCGAGAATGCCCGCGGGACCTTCCCGGCCACCTCTCTTCTTCAGGTCTTCAGTCATCTGCGGCACCTTCCCCTGGAGCGGTGGATACGCCGGTTTTCACACAGTTCCCCAGGACCTACCACAGGTGCCGCAGATCTCGACCGCTCAAGCAGCCGGCGTCGGGCCCCCCGATGCGGATCCTTGTCCGCCCTCGGGAACCCGGTGGACGGTGCGCGGAGCGCGGACCCCGTCGAGGGTCCCGGCCGCGTGTGGTACGACCGTCCCGGCGCCCTTCGTCGCGTGCGCGAAGGCGGAGGCGCCGCCGACCAGCGGGACGCGGGCCGAGGTGCGGGTCAGGTCGATCGTCAGGGTGGGCCTGGTGGACGGCGGGTCGATGAGGTCCTTGTCGGTGCCCGCGACGATCAGGGCGAGGCGGTGGCCCGCCGGGACGACGTGGTCCGTGGCGCCGAGGTCGAGGGTGATGGTGTACGCCGTGCCTGGGGTGAGCGGTACGCCCTTCCGGTTCGAGGCGTAGTTGCCCAGGTCGGCCCAACCGCGGCTGATCACCGTGTAATCAACCGCGGTGGTCTTCGCCCGGGTCTCCTTGAAGCAGGCGCTGTCGCCGGTGGTGCTGACGCCCCAGCAGGTGCGGTCGGTGAGGGTGGTGATGCCTTCACCGGAGGCCGCGTAGTCGCGGATGGTGTCGGGGCCGAGGTCCACGAGCACGGCGGAGAGGTGGGCCGTGGAGGTGGTCGGGGTCGCGGTGACCGTGACCTTGGAGGGGCCTGAGAGGCGGAGGTCCTTGGTCAGGCTCCCCGTGGTGAAGCCCGCATTGTCGGGGGTCGGCGTGTCGATCCGGGCGGCCCAGTCGGTCTCGCTGAGGGCCGGGTCGTCGGTGAAGGTCTCGGTGCCCTTGGCCCTGGTGAGGCCGAGGGTGCCGACGCCCGGCCGGGAACCCGGCGCGGGGCGCAGGGTGGCTGCCGAAGTGCCGTGCGGGGGCCAGGACTTGGAGGTGGCCCACTGCTCGGGGTGGCGCTCGATGTCGGCCATGGGCTCGCGGTCGATGCCGTTGTCGTAGCCGAGCAGTTCGTGGTCGAACCAGCGGTGCAGGGTGTCGACCCACTCCGCGCGCCGGAAGTCGAAGGGGTCGACGTGGCCCGTCTGGGAGAGCCAGATCTTGCGCTCGACGCCGTTCTTCGCCAGGGCGTCCCACCACGGGCCGACGTGCTGGAGACGGACGTTGAGGTCCTGCATGCCGTGGACCAGGAAGACGCTGGCCCTGACCTTGCGCGCGTCCTTCACGTAGTCGCGCTCGGTCCACAGCGGGGTCCGGTCACCGGTGCGGGGCGCCTGGTCGACGAGCTTCCGCTGGACGGCGGCGCACTTGGCGCGGGCGTCCGGGCTGTCGACGTAGTCGGAGAGCCAGTCGGGGCCGGAGTCGTAGAGCGGGGCGCCCTGGGAGAAGTAGTAGTCGTACCAGGTGGAGATGGCGCTGATCGGGACGATGGTCTTCAGGCCCTCGACGCCGGTGGCGGCGACGCCGTTGGCGATGGTGCCGTCCCAGCTCTTGCCGATCATGCCCGTCTTGCCGTCGGTCCAGGTGGCCCTGGTCTTCTGGGTTCCCGTGCGGCTCGTGTACGCCGTGGCGCGGCCGTTCAGCCAGTCGACGACCGCTTTGGCGGACTGGATGTCGGAGCGGCCGCCGACGTCCACGCAGCCGTCGGAGCGGTTGGTGCCTGCGAGGTCGACGCCGACGAAGGCGTAGCCGCGGGGCACGAAGTAGTTGTCGTAGAACAGCGGCATCTGGACGACGTGCCCGTTCGCGTCGTACGTCTTCAGCTGGCTCTCGTTGCCTCGCCCGCAGCAGGAGTAGTACGGGCTGGCGTCCATGATGACCGGGACCTTGCGGCCCCGCTGGGCGGGCTCGCGGGGCCGGACGATGTCGACGGCGACGCGGTCGGTCTTTCCGTCACCGTCGCCGTCGAGCCGGGTGTCCACCCAGACGGCCTCGCGGACGGCGTTCTCGTACGAGTAGACGGCCTGGCTCTCCCGCGGGGCCGGCCGCGCCTGTGCTTGCGCGGTCGCGGGCGCGAGGAAGGTCGCCAGCAGGGCGGCGGTGGCCGCGGTGGCGGTCGCGAGCGGTCTCCAGATCATGAAGCGCGTGCGTATCGACATGCGCGGACGGTACTGCGGTCAACTCCCGCGCAAAAGAGGGCCCCTTGAGACCATGTCGGCCGAATGGCGATCGTGTGACAGGGGTGGCTGTGGACACATCCAGCTCACAGGTGGTGAATAGGCTGCGAACAGACTCGGTCCCCCCACGACTTGGAGCTTTCGTGCACCGCAGACTCATCGCACCGGGCGCATTCGCGGCGGCCTCCCTGATGCTGGCGATCCCGGCGTCGGCGGCGGGTTTCTCCCCCGGCGCTCCGGGCATCGGCGACCCCTACTACCCGGACTACGGCAACGGCGGTTACGACGTCTCGCACTACGACCTGCGGCTGAAGTACCAGCCCGCGACGGACGAGTTGGAGGGTACGGCGACTCTTCTCGCGCGCACCACGCAGGATCTGTCGCGCTTCGATCTGGACTTCCTGCTCGACGTGAGCGAGGTGCGGGTGAACGGCGCCAAGGCGTCGTTCACCACCTCCGGCGAGCACGAACTGGAGATCACACCGAAGTCGCCCCTGCCCGCGGGCACTTCCGTCACGGTGGTGGTCCGCTACAGCGGGGTGCCGTCGTCCAAGCAGGCGTACGGCTTCACCAGTTGGCACCGCACCCCGGACGGCGGGGTCGGGGCGAACGAGCCCGAGGCGGCCTGGTGGTGGTTCCCGAGCAACGACCACCCGCTCGACAAGGCCACCTACGACGTGTCGGTCCTGGTGCCGGACGGCAGCCAGGCCGTCTCCAACGGCACGCTTCAGTCGACCAGTTCACGCCTCGGCTGGACCCGCTGGAACTGGCGCTCCGACAAGCCGCAGGCCACGTACCTGGCGACCCTGGCCGTCGGTCGCTTCGACATCACGACCGGGACGACCGAGGGCGGGATTCCGGTCGTCAACGCCTACAGCAAGGATCTCGGCGCCAACTACGGCGCCGCGCGGGCCAGCGTCGAGCGGACCGGGGAGATCGCCGACTGGCTGAGCGGCTACTTCGGGCCGTATCCCTTCGACGCGCTCGGCGGCTATGTGCCGAACACGAACACCGGGTACGCGCTGGAGACGCAGACCCGGCCCTTCTACAGCCCGCGCCAGTTCGCGAACGGCTCCAACACTTCTGTCGTGGTGCACGAGTTGGCCCACCAGTGGTACGGCGACCTGGTGTCCGTGCGGGGGTGGAAGGACATCTGGATCAACGAGGGCTTCGCGCGGTACGCACAGTGGCTCTGGTCCGAGCACGAGGACGAGGGGACGGCACAGGAGCTCGCCGACTACGTGTACGCCTCGCATCCGGCCGACGACGCGTTCTGGACGGTCGAGCCGGGTGACCCGGGGCCCGAGAACCAGTTCGACATCGCTGTCTACGACCGGGGCGCGCTGGCCCTGCAGGCGCTGCGGAACGAGATCGGCGACGAGGCGTTCTTCGCTGTGCTGAAGGGCTGGCCGCAGAAGCACGCGTACGGCAACGCTTCCGTCGCCGACTTCCAGAGGTACGCCGAGGAGGTGTCGGGGCAGCCGCTGGCCGCGCTGTTCGACACATGGCTGTTCCAGCCGTCTAAGCCGGGGGTGCCGGCGGCGCGTGCGGCGTCGATCGCGAAGGCGTCCGGCGCGCCGGTGCGGCCGAAGTCGTGGAAGAAGATCGCGGCGACGAACGACGTGCACGCCGATTAAAGGCTGAGGGCGACAGAGTCTGAGGGCGGTCCTATCCTTCGACCCCCGTCGAGGTGTGGGCCGCCCCGACCGGCTTGGACTCCGGGGAGCCGCGCTGTCTGAGGTAGACCGAGAGGATGGCCATGGAGGCCACCGCGAGGAGTTCGGACTGCCAGTTCTGCAGGGTGCGGCTCCAGAAGTCCGCGGATCCTATGTAGCTGCTCCAGCTGACGGGGGCCTCAAGCTGACGGAGCTGCTCCTCGTTGTAGGCGGCGACACCGCTGACCGACTGGGCCAGCCAGGAGAGGGCGAAGATGGTGCCCATGACCAGCCCGAGGGAGCGGGAGTAGAGCCCTTGGCGCAGTCCGCCGGCACCGGCCCAGCGCGGGGAGTTCCGGTGGGCGTACCTTCCGGCCTGCTGGTCCTGGTCGGACTCGGTTCCGGCCTTGTGCATCTCCTTCGACTCGGGCGAACCCCGCTGAAGGAGCCAGACGGTCGCCGTGATGTAGAGGAAGAACTGGAGGTACTCCGACTGCCAGTTCTCCGTCACGTCGACGGCGAAGTCGGAGGACATGAGGTATTCGCCGAAGCCGACCTGGGCGAGTCCCTCGGTGGTGAGCTGGTTGTTGAAGTCCGCGTAGCCCGCGATCGCCTGCCCGGCGAGGGCCAGCAGGAATCCGATGCCGAAGGCCAGAGCGAGTCCGTTGTCCCGCAGGAAGCCGCGGGTGCGGGTGGTCATGGGGGTGCGTGTGGTCATCGGTGCATCAGCCCCACGGCGGTGAAGTAGACCAGACCGCTGAGGACGACGACCAGGCAGAGTGTGAACATGGTCCGCATACGCCGTCAGCCTCCCTGGAGCGTGCACTGGTACGGCCGGCCCGGGCGGGGGGTGCAGCCGGCCGCGACGACTTTCCAGCCGTCGGGGAACAGGGAGAGGAAGAGGGTGTCCGCGTCCAGGACGATCCGGGCCTGTCTGCCGTAGAGGTCCACCCGCTGGGCGGTGCCGCCGAGGGGAATGTCCTGCGAGGAGATCGCCTTCTCGCAGCTCGACTTCTCGGAGTCCTCCAGTTCACTGCGGGTGTCCGGTGCGAGGGTGGTGCAGAGGCCTGCGGGGTCGTCGGCTCGCAACAGCCGTTCGAAACCGACGGCCGCGGACTCGGCGTCGGATCGGCGCTCTCCGACGCTGCCGCAGCCCGCGAGGACCAGTCCCAGCAGGGCCAGGAAGATCAGCGGGCTGACCCGGTGCGGCGTTCTCACCTGGTCCGGGTACCCGATTTCTCCCGGTTCAGCTCAGTCGTGGTCGTAGACGGTGACGGAGAGGCCCCGGTTCACCAGCCGCTCCGTGATCAGCGGCTCCACCCTGGACCACTTCCCGCCGGCCAGTCCGCACCCTATTCGTGGCATGTGCACGGACGCGCCGAGTTCGACGGCCTTGTCGGCCAGCCGTCCCAGGGCCTCGTCGATCGCCTCGTAGCGGACCGGCACGCCGTTGCTGCCCGTCCGTATGCCCCGCTGCCCGATCAGGTTGGCCACCCAGACATACGGCTCGACGGGCACGAACTGCGCGGCGCCCAGCCCGAAGTCGTTCGACGCGCGCCCTCGGTGCCAGGCGCGGTAGGCGGCCTCCGGCTCGGGCCAGCGCCGCGACACCGCGACGACGAAGCCCTTGCCCCAGCCCCCGATGTCGTTGCAGACATGCGCGATCAGCTTGACTCCCTTCACCGACGGAGCGGTGGCGTCGCCTCGGACGTACTTGATCTCCCCCATGACGCCACCGTAGAGGGCCCCACTGACAATGGCGCCTCGTCACTCCGCGAGGTCGGTCAGTTCGCGGTCGGCCGTGCGTTCGACCCTGCGGCGGACGCCGAACCAGCCGCCCACCAGGAGTGCCGCGATCACCGGGATGAGCAGGAGCGTCTTGCGGCCGACCTCGTGGTCGTTCCACATCATGCCCAGGCAGGCCAGCAGGAAGGCGATCGTGGTGACTTCGGTGACCGGGCTGAACGGGAGCCGGAAGGAGGGGCGGGTGAGCAGTCCCGAGCGTGCGCGGCGGACGAAGACCAGGTGGCAGATCATGATGATCACCCAGGTGCTGATGATGCCGAGGGAGGCGACGTT
This sequence comes from Streptomyces sp. NPDC005483, assembly GCF_040606035.1. NCBI lineage: Bacteria > Bacillati > Actinomycetota > Actinomycetes > Kitasatosporales > Streptomycetaceae > Streptomyces > Streptomyces sp. NPDC005483. Next base: position 158,073 of record NZ_JBEXEA010000001.1, on the reverse strand, counting down.
CAGCACGATCTCGAAGGCCTGGCTGGGCATCAGGTAGTTCAGGCCCACTCCGAGGACGCAGACCGCGCAGGTGAGAAGGATGCCGCCGTAGGGGACCTGGCTGCGGTTCATGCGGGCCGTGAACCGCGGGGCCGAGCCCGCCGTCGCCATCGAGCGCAGGATGCGGCCCGTGGAGTACAGACCCGAGTTCAGCGAGGACATCGCGGCCGTCAGCACCACCAGGTTCATCACGTCATCGGCCGCCGGCACGCCGATCTTCGACAGGACTGTGACGAACGGGCTCTCGTCCGCCGAGTAGAGCGAGCCCGGCAGGAGCAGGGCCAGGAGGACGACCGAGCCGACGTAGAACAGGCCCACCCGCCACATGATCGAGTTCACCGCGCGCGGGACGACCTTCTCCGGCTCCGCCGTCTCCCCCGCCGCGACACCGACCAGCTCCAGTGCGGCGTACGCGAAGATCACGCCCTGCATGACGAGGACGACCGGCATCAGGCCGTGCGGGAAGACGCCGCCGTTGTCCGAGATCACCGACACACCGGGCGTCCGGCCGCCCACCTCGTGCCGGGTGGCCAGCAGGAAGATGCCGATCAGCATGAAGCCGACGAGGGTGGCGACCTTGATGATCGCGAACCAGAACTCCATCTCGCCGAAGATCTTCACCGAGATCAGGTTCACGGCGAGGACCACGGCGAGCGCGATCAGGGCCAGCGTCCACTGCGGGATGTCGGTGAACAGGCTCCAGTAGTGCGTGTAGAGCGCGATCGCGGTGATGTCGGCGATGCCGGTCGTCGACCAGTTCAGGAAGTACATCCAGCCGGCGACGTACGCGCCCTTCTCACCGAGGAACTCGCGCGCGTACGACACGAAGGAGCCCGAGGAGGGGCGGTACAGGACCAGCTCGCCCAGCGCACGGACGACGAAGAAGGCGAAGACGCCGCAGACCAGGTAGGCCGCCGCCAGCGCCGGGCCCGCGGTGTGAAGACGTCCGCCGGCGCCCAGGAAGAGCCCGGTGCCGATCGCGCCGCCGATGGCGATCATGTTGACGTGGCGGGCCTTGAGGTCCTTGCTGTAGCCGGCGTCGCCCGCGTCGGCGGGCACCTGGGCCACGTCGGTGCGGGCGGCGGCCTGTGCCGATTGCACGGCGTCCTTGCTCACAGGTGGTTCCACTCTCTGGTGCGCCCCGGCGGGTCCCGCTCGGGTGTCCGGACGTGCGTCGGCCCGTGCCTCCTGATGAAAGGCACAGGCCGACGGGTCGCCTTCCCCGCAGGCAACCGCGCATGCGGTGGCGGACGTCACAGAGGGGCCCCTCCTCTCACATGATCGGAAAGGGGTTGCCGACCGGGTGTCACAGCAGTGGTGAGACAGCGATACTGCTGCACATGACGACCGACCCCTCCCCCGACGCCGAGGCGGATGCCGGCAGCGGCGACACCGATGCCAAGGAGCCGACCCTCACCGTCGACGAGCTGGCCACGCGGGCGGGGGTCACGGTCCGCACGGTCCGTTTCTACGGCACGCGAGGGCTGCTGCCGCCGCCGGTGATCGGTCCGCGCCGGGTCGGCCACTACGGCCGCGAGCACCTGGCGCGTCTCGCGCTGATCGAGGAGCTCCAGCACCAGGGGATGACGCTGGCCGCGATCGAGCGGTACCTGCAGCAGCTGCCGGCCGACCTGAGCGCCCGCGATCTCGCGATCCACCGGGCGGTCGTGGCCTCCTGGGCGCCGGACGTCGTGGAGCGGGTGACGCGCGAGGAACTCGGGCGGCGGGCCGGGCGGGCGCTGAGCGACGACGACCTGGAACGGCTCGCCGCGATGGACGTCGTACGGCGGGACGGCGACGGCTACCGCGTCGACCTGGGCCTGCTCCGGCTCGGCGTCCAACTGCTCGACGTCCCGCTGTCGCAGGAGGCCATCCTCGCCTCGCGGAAGGTGCTCATCGAGCACTCCCGGGCCGCCGCGCACGAGTTGTCGCAACTGTTCCGGGGCGAGGTGGCCCAACGTGACGCGCAGGACGTGAAGTCCCTGTCCGCGCACATGGAACCCATCGTCGTGCAGTCCCTGTTGACGGCCTTTCAGCGGTCCCTGAAGGAGGAACTGCGGGGATGGACGGCGGACGTGGGCGCGGGCTCCTGACCCGTCGGGACGACGTCCGGGACGAGTAGCGGCAGGGCCCCTACACCCGGACGGGTACGTCGACCAGCAGCGGTCCGGTGAGGTCGCTCGCCCCGGCCACCAGTTCCCGCACGTGGTCGGCGCTGTCCGCCCGGATCGCGTCGACGCCGAAGAAGCGGGCGGCCTGGGTGAAGTCGAGCGGGCCCAGTTCGGTGCCGGGGCAGGTGCCTTCGCCGCCCATCGCCGTGTACGTGTCCTGGACGGTTCGGTAGGCGCCGTTGTTCATCACGACGAACAGGACGGGGGTGTTCTGGCGGGCCGCACTCCACAGCCCCTGGAGGCCGAACAGGGTGGAGCCGTCGCCCAGGACGGCGACGACGGGGCGGTCCGGTTCGGCGAGGGACCGGCCCACGGCGGCGCCGATGCCCCAGCCGAGGCCGCCGCCGACCGTGTGGGTGTAGCTGCCGGGGCTTTCCAGTCGTACATGGCGGCGGAACAGCAGGCCGACGGTGATGGCCTCCTCGACGACCACGGCGTTCGGCGGGAGGCCGCTCGCCACGGCGTGTGCGGCGGCTGAAGGATCCAACGGTGCCGGGGAGTAGGAGGAGTGGGCCGCGGAGTCGGCGCGCTCGCGTTCGGTGGCGTGCTGTTCGCCCGCGCGGAGGACGCGGGCCTTCGCGGTGTGTTCGGGTACCTGGTCGCGGAGCAGGTCCGCGAGGCGGTGCAGGGAGGGGGCGAGGGCGCCGACGAGGCCGGTGTCGGCGGCGAAGTTACGGCCGATCTCGTCCGGATCGGAGTCGAGTTGGAGGACGGTCAGGCCGGGGGGCAGGGCGGGGCCCGGGGTGTAGTGGTGGGGGGTGAAGGCGTGGGCGCCGACGATCAGGACGGTGTCGTACGGGGCGAGGGCCGCGCGGATCGCGTCGTGGCGGGGTGGGAGCATGCCCGCGTACAGGGGGTGTGTGGTCGGGAAGTCGAGCGCGTCCGCCATCGGCTGGTGGTGGACGGTGGCTCCGCAGGTCTCGGCTGTGCGGACAAGTGCGCCGAGGGCGTCCTCGCGGGCCACTCCGTCGCCGGCGACGATCGCCGGGCGGGTGGCCGATCCCAGGAGTACGGCGGCACGTTCGATGCCGGGGGCCGGGCCCTGCGGGGGTGTGGGGGTGCGCGGGGGGATCTCCAGCTCCGTCTCCTCCTGAAGGAGGTCCGCGGGGATGGAGAGGAACACCGGCCCCGCGGGCGGCCGTTGGGCGAGGGCGAAGGCCCGGCGGAGGGCCAGGGGGAGGTCCCGCGCGTGCTGGATGTCGTACGTCGCCTTCACGGCGGGACTCGCCAGGCCGATCAGGTCGCCGGAGAGCATCGGGTCCTGCTGGAGGTGGCGGCGGTCCTGTTGGCCCGCTGTGACGACCAACGGGGTGCGGGAGCGGCGGGCGTTGAGGAGGCCGATGAGGCCGTTGGCGAGGCCGGCTGCGATGTGGAGGCTGACGAAGGCGGGGCGGCGGGTGGCTCTGGCGTAGCCGTCGGCCATGGCGACCACGGAGCCCTCGTGGACGCCCAGGACGTACTCGGGGGCGTCCTTCGTCTGTGACAGGGCCGCGAGGAAGGGGAGTTCGGTGGTGCCCGGGTTACCGAAGATGCGGTCCACGCCCTCGTCGCGGAGGATTTCCAGGACGGCGAGGGCGGGGCGGTGACCCATGGTGGCTCCTCGTGGGGGGAGGGGGCAGCGGTGGGGCCTGGTGACCGGCTTGTGGGTCAGCGTCGGGGAGGTGGGGGGTGCGGGGCAAGGGGGCGTGTCGCTCAGCGGTGCGGGGCGGCGGGGAGGTTTTTCGCCCCCGCCGCCCCTACCCGTCCCGTCCCCAGGGGCGCTGCCCCTTCGACCCCGGTTCCTGGGGACTGCGCCCCAGGCGGGCTGAGATGCCCGGACCGGCGTTCAGAAGCCCCCGTCACTCGTCCCCGAACCGCTCCCCCTTCTCCGCCTTCTCCACCAGCAGGGCCGGCGGCGTGAACCTCTCGCCGTACCGGTCCGCCAACTCCCGCGCGCGTGCCACGAAACCCCGCGGGCCGCCCTCGTAGCCGTTGATGTACTGGAGGACGCCGCCCGTCCAGCCGGGGAAGCCGATACCGAAGATCGAGCCGATGTTGGCGTCGGCCACCGAGGTCAGGACTCCCTCCTCCAGGAGCTTGACCGTGTCCAGGGCCTCCGAGAAGAGCATGCGTTCCTGCATGTCCTCGAAGGGGATCTCCGAGTCCGGGCGGGTGAAGTGCTCGCGCAGGCCCGGCCACAGCGATGTCCGCCTGCCGTCGTCGCCGTAGTCGTAGAAGCCGCCGCCCCCGCTGCGGCCCGTGCGGCCGAACTCGTCGACCATCCGGTCGATGACCGACTCGGCGGGATGGGGCGTCCAGGTGCCGCCGGACTCCTCCACCGCCTGCCTGGTCTCCTTGCGGATCTTGCGCGGGAGCGTCAGCGTCAGTTCGTCCATCAGCGAAAGGACCTTCGCCGGGTAGCCCGCCTGCGCCGCCGCCTGTTCGATCGACGCGGGCTCGATGCCCTCGCCGACCATCGCCACGCCCTCGTTGAGGAAGTGGCCGATCACGCGGGAGGTGAAGAAGCCGCGGGAGTCGTTGACGACGATCGGCGTCTTCTTGATCTGACGGACCAGGTCGAAGGCGCGGGCGAGCGCCTCCTCGCCCGTCCTCTCCCCCTTGATGATCTCGACCAGCGGCATCTTGTCGACCGGCGAGAAGAAGTGCAGGCCGATGAAGTCGGTCTCGCGCTCCACGCCCTCGGCCAGCGCGGTGATCGGCAGGGTCGAGGTGTTGGAGCACAGCAGCGCGTCCGGCTCGACGATGTGCTGGATCTCCTGGAAGACCTTGTGCTTGAGCGCCGTGTCCTCGAAGACGGCCTCGATGACCGCGTCGCAGCCGGCCAGGTCCTGCGGGTCCGCCGTCGGTGTGATGCGGGCCAGGAGCGCGTTCGCCTTCTCCTGTGTCGTACGGCCCCGGGAGACCGCCTTCGCGCAGAGCTTCTCCGAGTAGGCCTTGCCCTTGGCGGCCGCCTGCGCGGACACGTCCTTCAGGATCACGTCGATGCCCGCACGGGCGCACGAGTACGCGATGCCCGCGCCCATCATCCCGGCGCCGAGCACGGCCACCTTGCGGACCTGGCGGGGCGCCACGCCCTTGGGGCGGTTCGCGCCGGAGTTCACCGCCTGGAGGTCGAAGAAGAACGCCTGGATCATGTTCTTGGACGTCTGGCCGGCGGCCAGCTCGACGAAATAGCGCGCCTCGATGACCTGCGCGGTCTCGAAGTCGACCTGGGCGCCTTCGACCGCGGCCGCGAGGATGTTGCGCGGGGCCGGGTAGGGCGCGCCGTTGGTCTGCTTGCGCAGGCTCGCCGGGAAGGCGGGCAGGTTCGCCGCGAACTTCGGGTTGGCGGGGGTGCCGCCGGGGATGCGGTAGCCGGGCCTGTCCCAGGGCTGCTGGGACTCGGGGTTGGCCTCGATGAACGCGCGCGCCTTGGCGAGGAGTTCGTCCTGCGTCGTGGCCACGTCGTCGACCAGGCCGTTCTGCAGGGCGCGCTGCGGGGCGTACTGCGTGCCCTGGAGCAGGACCTTCAGGAGGGCGTCGGCGATGCCCAGAAGACGGACCGTACGGACGACTCCGCCGCCTCCGGGCAGCAGGCCGAGCGTGACCTCGGGGCAGCCGATCTTGGAGCCCGGCGCGTCGAGGGCGATGCGGTGGTGGCAGGCCAGGGCGATCTCGTAACCGCCGCCCAGGGCCGCGCCGTTGATGGCGGCGACGACCGGCTTGCCCAGGGTCTCGATGCGGCGCAGGTTGCGCTTGATCGCGAGGCCGCCGTCGAAGAGGTCCTGAGCGGTCTCGGGGGTGACCCGGATGAGGTCGCGCAGGTCGCCGCCGGCGAAGAAGGTCTTCTTGGCGGAGGTGATGATGACACCGCGGATGGTGTCCTTCTCGGCCTCCAGGCGGTCGGTGATCACCGCGAGGGAGTCGCGGAACGCCTGGTTCATGGTGTTGGCGGACTGGTTCGGGTCGTCGATGACAAGGGTGACGACGCCGGTGCGGTCCTGTTCCCAGCGGATGGTCGTGGACTGAGTGCTCATGTGGAAGTGCTCCGTGTGATCCGTCGTATCCGTGGGAGGGGGTCAGATGCGCTCGACGATGGTGGCGATGCCCATACCGCCGCCCACGCAGAGCGTCGCGAGGCCGTACCGCTTGTCCTGGCGCTCCAGTTCGTCGATCAGGCTGCCCAGGATGATGGCGCCGGTCGCACCGAGCGGGTGGCCGAGCGCGATCGCGCCGCCGTTGACGTTGACCTTGTCCAGGGAGAGGCCCATGTCCCGGACGAAGCGCAGGACGACGGCCGCGAATGCCTCGTTGATCTCGACGAGGTCGATGTCGTCGATGGTCAGCCCGGCTTTGGCGAGCGCTTTGCGGGTGGCGGGCGCGGGGCCGGTGAGCATGATCGTCGGCTCGGAGCCGGAGACGGCGGCGGAGACGATCCGCGCGCGCGGGGTGAGGCCGTACCGCTCCCCCACCTCCTTGGAGCCGATCGCGACCAGCGAGGCGCCGTCGACGATGCCGGAGGAGTTGCCCGCGTGGTGGACGTGGTCGATCTTCTCGACCCAGTGGTACTTCTGCAGGGCCACGGCGTCGAAGCCACCGAGGTCGCCGATGTCCGCGAAGGACGGCTTGAGCTTGCCCAGGGAGTCCGCGGTGGTGCCGGGGCGCAGGTGCTCGTCGTGGTCGAGGACGGTCAGGCCGGCCCGGTCCTTCACGGGGACGACCGAGCGGTCGAAGCGGCCCTCCTTCCAGGCCGTCGCGGCGCGCTCCTGCGACAGGGCCGCGTACTCGTCGACGTCACGGCGGGAGAATCCCTCGATCGTGGCGATCAGGTCGGCGCCGATGCCCTGCGGCACGAAGTTGACGGCGAGGTTGGTCATCGGGTCGTTGAACCAGGCGCCGCCGTCCGAGGCCATGGGCACCCGGGACATGGACTCGACACCGCCCGCGAGGACCAGGTCCTCCCAGCCGGATCGCACCTTGGCGGCGGCCATGTTGACGGCCTCCAGGCCCGAGGCACAGAAGCGGTTCTCCTGCACGCCCGCGACCGTGTCGGGCAGGCCCGCGGCGATCGCGGCGATCCGGGCGATGTCGGAGCCCTGGTCGCCGACCGGGCCGACGACGCCGAGCACGATGTCGTCGACCGCCGCCGGGTCCAGGTCCGGGAAGCGGGCCCGGATCTCGTGGATGAGTCCCACGACCAGGTCGATGGGCTTGGTGCCGTGCAGGGAGCCGTTCGCCTTGCCGCGCCCGCGCGGGGTGCGGATCGCGTCGTACACGTACGCTTCGGTGCTCACGAGGAAGCCTTTCAATGAGGGTCAGCTCAGCAAAGAACGCCCGATGATCTCTTTCATGATCTCGGTCGTGCCGCCGTAGATGGTCTGGATCCGGCCGTCGGTGAAGGCCCGCGCCACCGGATATTCGCTCATGTAGCCGTATCCGCCGTGCAGTTGCAGGCAGCGGTCCGCGACCCGCTTCTGGAGCTCGGTCGCCCACCACTTGGCCATGGAGGCGTGGACGGCGTCCAGTCCCCCGTCGGAGTGGTCCTCGACGCAGCGGTCGACGAACGTCCTGGTGACGGCACACTCCGTGGCCATCTCGGCTATCTCGAACCGGATGTGCTGCTTGGTGGCGAGCGGCCCGCCGAAGGCCTCACGCTCCTTGACGTACTCGGTGGTGATCTCCAGGAGGTGTTCGGCGGCGGCGATCGCGGCGACGGCGATGCTCAGGCGCTCCTGGGCGAGGTTGGTCATCAGGTGCCCGAAGGCGCCGTCGCGCTCGCCGAGGAGGTTCTCCTTGGGCACGCGCACGTCGTGGAAGAACAGCTCGGCCGTGTCCTGGGCCTTCTGGCCGATCTTGTCGAGGTTGCGGCCGCGCTCGAAGCCCTCCATGCCGCGCTCGACGACCAGCAGCGACAGTCCGCGGGCCCCGCCCTCGGGTGTGGTCTTCGCGACGACGATCACCAGGTCGGCGATGATCCCGTTGGAGATGAACGTCTTGGAGCCGTTCAGCACCCAGTGGTCGCCCCGGTCCTCCGCGTGCGTGCGGATGCCCTGGAGGTCGGAGCCGGCGCCGGGTTCGGTCATGGCGATGGCGGTGACGAGCGAGCCGTCGCAGAAGCCGGGCAGCCAGCGGCGCTTCTGCTCCTCGGTGGCGAGGCCGGTGAGGTACGGGCCGATGACGTCGTTGTGCAGGCCCAGGGCGAGTCCGGGGGCACCCGCGCGCGTGAACTCCTCGGCGAGGACGGTGGCGTAGCGGAAGTCGGTGGTGCCGCCGCCCCCGAACTCCTCGGGCACGGCGAGTCCGAGCAGGCCCTGCTTGCCGGCCGCGCGCCAGGCCTCGCGGGAGACGATGCCGTCCTTCTCCCACTGCGCGTAGTGCGGCAGGACCTCCCTGGCCAGGAAGGCGCGCACGGTCTCGCGGAACGCGTCGTGCTCGGGGGCGAAGAGCTGCCGCTTCATTCGGGGCCTTTCCGGAGTTCCTGGTCTTTCACGAGGTCCGGTACGCCCCAGTCGCGTGCCACGTCCGCGGTGTCGGCGCCGTCCCGGGCGGGTCCGGTGCGCACGGCCGTGGGGGTCGCGGAGAAGCGGGGCGCGGGCGCGGGCTGGGTGATTTTGCTGTGGTCGGTGAAGGTGCCGCGGGCGGCGAGATGCGGGTGGTGCGGGGCCTCGCGCAGTGACAGGACGGGCGCCACGCACGCGTCGGTGCCCTCGAAGACGGCCGCCCACTCGTCCCTCGTACGGCTGCGGAAGCGGGCCGCGACCGCGTCGCGCAGGTCGCCCCAGCGGGTCCAGTCCTTGCGGGCGTCCGCGAAGTCCGGGACGCCGAGCAGGTCGAGGAAGAGGTGGTAGAACTGCGGCTCCAGCGCGCCCACCGCCATGTACTTGCCGTCGGCGGTCTCGTAGGTGCCGTAGTACGGGCAGCCGCCGTCGAGGAGGTTGGCGCCGCGCCGGTCCTGCCAGCCGCCGGCCGCGGTCATGGCGTGGATCATCGCGGAGAGGTGGGAGGTGCCGTCGACGATGGCCGCGTCGACGACCTGGCCGGTGCCGGTCGCGCGCGCGTGGTGCAGGGCGGCGAGGACGCCGACGACGAGGTAGAGGGAGCCGCCCGCGTAGTCGCCGAGGAGGTTGGCGGGGACGGCCGGGGGCCGGCCCGGTTCGCCGATCAGGCCGAGGGTGCCGGTGAGGGCGATGTACGCGATGTCGTGCCCGGCGCGCTGGGCCAGCGGCCCTTCCTGTCCCCAGCCGGTCATCCGGCCGTAGACGAGGGCGGGGTTGCGCGCGTGGCAGTCCTCGGGGCCGACGCCGAGGCGCTCGGCGACCCCGGGGCGGTTGCCCTCGATGAGGATGTCGGCGCGGGCGGCGAGGTCGAGCACGCGCGCGGGTCCTTCGGGGGCCTTGAGGTCGACGACCACCGAGCGCTTGTTGCGGTTGGTGATGTCGAAGGCGGGGTCGATCGAGAGGGAGGAGCCGCCGGGGCGGGAGACGCGGACGACGTCAGCTCCCAGGTCGGCGAGGAGCATGGCGGCGAACGGGCCCGGCCCGATCCCGGCGAGCTCCACCACGCGCACGCCGGTGAGCGGGCCGTGCCCGGGCGTCGTTGCCGTTGTCATCCAGCCCCCATTGGCGTGACACAACTGATGTAACACCGGTGATGCTATGAACGCGTTCCAGCGGACACAAGACCTGAACGAGCAAGCGCTTAGCCAATTATCGGCCGGTCACCGCTCGTCGAGCTCGGCCGTCAGCCGTTTCGGTGCGATCGCGCGGTAGCTCTCCTCGATCCAGTCGCACAGCAGCTCCGCCGCCGGGGCTCCCTTCTCGGCGAGCGGGACGCGCACCCAGCCGGCCTTGCCCAGGCCGTACCCGGCGGGCTCGGCGCCCGGCGAGGTCAGCGCGTGGGCCTCGGCGTCCTTGAGCTTCACGGTGACGCCCATCGGGTAGCTGCCGTCGCTCACGCCCAGGAAGACGAAGACCTTCTTGTTGACCTTGGCGACGGTCTCGCCCCAGGGGCTGTATCGATGTGCGGCTCCGCCGCGTGGCCTCGGTGGCACCCGGCAGCGCGAGGGCGAACTCGCGCACTTTCTCCCATTTCATCAGGGCATTTTTGGGCACGGCCACCGTCCCACCTCCGGCCTCGTCGTCGGGCTCCGCATCCCTCACGCTAGCCTCGGCCACCGACAACGGCGCGTGCGGCGGGATCAGGAGTGTCATGAGCAGGCTGAAAAGGTCGGACCGTCCCTACGACATCGTGCTCTTCGGAGCGACCAGCTTCGCGGGAGCGCTCACCGCGCACTATCTCGCCGCGCACGGCCCGGACGACCTGCACTGGGCAATCGCCGGCCGCAGTGAGGACAAGCTCCGGGCGCTGCGCGAGAAGCTGCCGGAAGGCACGGACGTGGGGGTGTTCACGGCCGACGTCTCGGACCCGGACTCGCTGCGCGCCCTCGCCGGGCAGGCGCGTGTGCTCGCCACCACGGTCGGGCCCTATCTGACGTACGGCGAAGATCTCGTCGCCGCCTGCGCGGACGCGGGGACGGACTATCTCGACCTCTCCGGCGAGCCGGAGTTCGTGGACCTCATGTACGTCCGGCACGACGCACGCGCGCGTGAGACGGGCGCACGGCTGGTGCACGCGTGCGGGTTCGACTCCATCCCGCATGACCTGGGGGCGTACTTCACGGTCCGGCAGCTGCCGGAGGGCGTGCCGCTCACCGTCGACGGGTTCGTGACCGCGGACGGCATGTTCTCCGGCGGCACGTTCGCCTCGGCCCTCAACCAGTTCGCACGCGGTCGGCAGATGATCGCCGCCGCCCGGGACCGCGGCCGCCACGAGCCGCGTCTGGTGGGCCGGCGGGCCTCCGCGCCGACCGGCACCCCGCGGTACGCGCCGGAGGTCGGCGCCTGGGCGCTGCCGTTGCCGACCATCGACGCGCAGATCGTCCGGCGCTCGGCGAAGGCCCTGGAGCGGTATGGCCCCGACTTCCGCTACCGCCACTACGCGGCCGTGCGGCGGCTGCCGGTCGCCGTGGGCGGGGTCGCGGCCGTGGGCGCGCTGTTCGCGGCGGCCCAGGTGCCACCCGCGCGGCGCTGGCTGTCGGGCCGGGTCAGGCCGGGTGACGGACCGAGCCCCGAGAAGCGGGCCAGGAGCTGGTTCTCGGTGCGGTTCGTCGGAGAGGGCGGCGGGCGACGGGTGTTCACCGAGGTCGCGGGCGGCGATCCCGGTTACGACGAGACGGCCAAGATGTTCGCCGAGTCTGCCCTGTCCCTGGCCTTCGACGACCTCCCGGAGACGTCCGGCCAGGTCACGACGGCCGTAGCGATGGGGGACGCGCTGATCGAACGGCTGCGGAGGGCCGGGATCACCTTCCGGGTCGCGTCGGCCAAGTGAGAGGGCCTCAGAAGGACCAGCCCGCCACCGTGTAGATCATCCCCGCTATCCAGCCGAGCCCCGCGAGCACGCCGAGGACCAGCGCGGCGGTCACGGCGCGCTCGACGGGCCGGTTCGGGTCGGCGAGGGGCTTGGGGGAACGGTGGGTCATGCGGTGCGTCGTCATGCGGGACAGCCTGCCGAGGACCCCGGGGCAGGCACATCCGTACAGATACTCAGACGACGTACTCAGTACCCCCTGGGGCCCGGTGCGGAAGTCGCCTCCCGCAGCGCCCGCCGGCACAGCGCGTCCGCCCTGCGCGTCGTCTCCGGCAGGCGGTACGCCGGCGTGAGCGCGAGGGTGTGTGCGCAGGCGTTGTCGAGGCTCACGCGGTGGCCGACGGAGACGAAGACCGGCTTCACCGCCTCGCGGGTGCGCAGGGCCCGGCCGACCACCTCCGCGTCCGACAGCAGCGGCGTCCACGCACCGCGCCCGGTGCCGGGATCGTCGTAGGTGAAGGTGAACGGGTTCTTGGCGACCCCGATGGTGGGCAGGCCGGTGAGCACGCCCAGGTGGCTCGCGAGGCCGAAGCGGCGGGGGTGGGCGAGGCCGTAGCCGTCGCAGACGACCAGGCCGGGCGGACCCGGCAGGGCGTCGAGGGCGGCGAGGACCGTGGGGATCTCACGGAAGGCGAGCAGGCCGGGGACGTACGGGAAGGAGATCCGGCCCACGGCGGTCGCCTCGGCCACGACCTCCAGGGTCGCCGCGTCCAGCACCACGGCCGCCGCCGCGACGACGTCCCGCTCGTCGTCGTAGGCCACGTCCACCCCGGTGACATGGCCGGTGCCGGGTGGTGGGCCCGGTTCGTCGAGGACCGTTCTCGTCCTCAACTCGTCCTGCACCGCGCGGGCCTGTTCCTCGGTCGCGGGCCAGCCCGCGGGAATGTCCACTGTCCTCATGGTGGGGACGAGCGTACGGCGGGGCGGCGTAGGCTCGCGATCATGTTCGTACTGGAGCTGACCTACACCGCCCCGCTGGCTGCCGTGGACGCCGTGCTGCCGGCGCATGTCGCCTGGCTGGACGAGCAGTACGAGCGCGGGGTCTTCCTGGCGTCCGGGCGCAAGGAACCCCGCGACGGCGGGGTGATCATCGCCGTCGCGGAGGACCGTGCGCGGATCGAGGAGATCGCCGGGGGCGACCCGTTCGTCGCGGCCGGGGTGTGCGCGTACCGCGTCATCGAGTTCGCCGCGACGAAGACGGCTCCGGCGCTGGAGGCGTACCGGGAGACCGTCGGCTGAGGGTCAGCTCTTGCCGCCCAGGGCGCGCTGGAGCTGGCTCTTGTTCATGTCCGAACGGCCCTTGACGCCCTTGCGCTTGGCCTCCTCGTAGAGCTGGTCGTAGGTCGGCCCCTGGGAGCCCTTCCCGGACCGCTGTCCGCCCCGCTTGCCCGAGGACATGTCCTGGGTCGAGGTACGGCTGGCGGTCTTGGACTCGCCGGACCGGGCGCGCTCCTTGTTGACCGTCCGCGCCGCGATCTCCTTGGCCCGTCCGGTGCTCTCGCCCCGGTCCTCGGCGCTCTCCTTGATGTGCTCGTACTGGCGTTCGCGCTTCGAGTTCGAACCGGCTGGCATGGGGGATCACTCCTTTCGCCGTCGGCGACCGGGTACCCACATTCCGCCACTCAGCTCTCCAGACGAGCCACCCGTCCCTTCTCCCCGGCCGCCCAGCAGCCGCCGTCGACCGTGCAGTCCACGGTGTCGTACGAGCCGGTGTCCACGGTCCGCCAGGTCCGGCCGCCGTCCCTGGTGAGGTCCGTGCCGGTCGGGCCGACCGCGAGGGCCCCGGCGCGGCTGTGCGGGAGCCAGGCCAGGCCGGAGCGGTAGGCGTTCACCGGGGTCGCGGCGGGCCGCCAGGTCGCGCCTGCGTCGCCGGTACGGGCGGCGGCCTGAGGGGAGCTCTGGTCGGGGCGGTAGTCGCCGCCGACCGCGAGTCCGTGCGCGCGGTCGCGGAAGGCGAGCGCGAAGACGCCCTTGGCCGGGTCGCCCGCCGGGATCGGCGTGTCGGACGCCGTCCAGGTCAGCCCCCGGTCGGCGGAGTGCAGCACACGCGCGCGTGCGGCGCCGCCGGTGGCCAGCCAGACATCGCGCGGGCCCGAGCTGACCAGGCACTGCCCGCTCGCCGCGAAGCCCGCCTCGCCGTCGAGGGCGGCCGGCATGCCCTTGTTCGGCAGCACCTTCCAGGAGCGGCCGCCGTCGGAGGTCGATAGGATGCGGAACTTCCCGTCGACCGGGTCGCTCATGGCGAGGCCGTGGCGGTGGTCGAAGAAGGTGAGGCAGTCGTAGAAGGCCTTGGCGTCGGTGTTGCGGAAGGACTCGGTCCAGCTCGCGCCGCCGTCGTCGGTGCGGTACACGCGGGACGCCTCGCCCTCCCCGATGGCCAGGACCACCGCCCGGCGCGCGTCGAACGCCTCGATGTCGCGGAACTGGAGCTCGGCGGCACCGGGTGGCGAGACGTTTCGCCAGCTCGTCCCGCCGTCCGTGGTGCGCAGCACGGTGCCCTGGGTGCCGGCCACCCAGGCGGTGTCCCGGCTGACCGCCGACAGCCCGCGGAACCGCACCTCGGGGGTGCCGCTGTCCTTGAGCTCCCAGTGCGGTGTACGGCCGTCCGTGTCCTGCGCCTCGGCCGGTACGACGGTGAGGGCGGCGAGCGCCGCCGTACAGGCCGCCGCCGCGGCGATGGTCCGGATCGCCGGACCCGTCCGTCTCTTGCCTCGCGTGTTCCCCAAGCGCCTCATGGCGGGCGAAGCTAGCCCACGCTCCCGGTGCCGTCCAGATGCCCTCGGCCGACCGGCGAACGGTGCGCGGGGTGTCACAAGTGCCTCGCGGGGCACGGGAGAAGCACTGGATCACACCGGTGCATGAAGACGGTGACAGAGGTCACTCGACTCTCGTGTACACGGATTGGCTCATTCCGACGTCTCTTCCAGTGCCCGTCCCACCCGGAAGCACCATCAGCCGTCACAAGGGAGCAAGGCGTTGTCCACCGTCATCGAGCAGCCCGTCGAGGCCCGTCTCGTCGCCGCGGCGCCGCGGATGCCGAGCATTCCCGCCACACTGCGCTACGACCGCTGCGATCCGTTCGCCGTCCGCATGACCTTCCCGGCCCCGGCCACCCTGGAGGGTGTCGAGGTCTGCTGGACCTTCAGCCGCGAACTGCTCACCACCGGTCTGCACGAGCCCGAGGGCCACGGCGACGTCCGGGTGCGCCCGTACGGCTACGACCGCACCGTTCTCGAGTTCCACGCCCCCGAGGGCACCGCCGTCGTGCATGTGCGCACGGGCGAGCTGCGCCGGTTCCTGGAGGCGACGAACGACCTCGTGCCGACCGGCCTGGAGCACCTCCAGCTCGACCTCGACCACGATCTGGCCGAGCTGATGCGCGACGCCTGCTGACGGGCGCCTGCGAAAAGCGCGTCGATCTCGCCGTGGTCGAACCGTCGGCCGGCGCGTCGTCCGTCCCCGCGTCCAGCAGCTCCCGCGCGGCGCGGCGGACCAGGGCGTGCGCGGCCTGGGCGATGCCCGAACCGACGCTGACGCGCCCGCGACGGACAGGGGCGCCGGGTCCGGCCCTGACGTTCGACGGACCGTCGAGCGCGTCGACGAGGAGCTTGCCGATCCCCGGGTCGACGGCCCCGGGGACGAAGATCCCGTCGGCGCCCGCGCCGAGGAAGGCGGCGGCTGCGGCCTCCCGGGCCGCGGTGATCCGCCCCGTCTGCGCATCGGCCGCAGCGACTCGTCCCCGTCGCCGTGCCGGGCATCCTCGATGTTCACGCCGACCGGCACCCGCAGCCCGGCGGTGATCTGTCCCACGGCGTCCGCAGCCCGGCGGTGATCCGTCCCACGGCGTCCGGGGTCCGCTCCCGGTCGAGGCGGTCGCCGTCGGCCGCACTCAGGGCCCAGGCGAACCCGGCGCTCGTCGCCGGCACCGCGCGCACGGTGCCGGCGACTCCCGCCGCGTCCCGCGCGTGACCGCTCTCGATGTCCACGCTGACCGGCACCCGCACCCAGGACCAAGGCGAACCCGGCGCTCGTGGTGGCGACGGCGACGGCTCCCCGCGTTCTCGGCGATGCGGGCGCTCGTGAGGTCCCAGGCGTTCGGCAGGACGAGCGGGGCGCCGGGGATGTGCAGGAAGCGGAAGACGCGGGCGCGGAGCGCGTCCCGTTTCGCTATGCGCCTCACCCGACCACCGGCCCCGGCGGCCCCGGCGGCCCCGGCGGCAAGGATCCGCCGTCGGCGTTCAGGCGCGCGCCGCGACCGAGGCCGTCGCCCCGCGCACCCCGTGGACGAGCTCCCGCAGGACCGGCGTCACCTGCCCGGCGCGCTCGATCAGCTCCTCGACGCGCGCGTCGTGATGTTCCCCGCGGGGCAGCAGGGTGCGCAGCTCGGCCGCCGCGGCGAGCGCGACGAGGGCTGCGTCCCGGTCGGAGACGTCCACGGCCGGCGCAGGTCCCCGCAGGATTTGCCGGACCTCCTCCTGGAGCGCCTGCACGGCAACCGGGCGGGCCAGGTCGTGCTCCACCGTCGGGAACACACCGAGCACCCGCCTCTTCCGGGCGCGCAGAAGTCCGCCCGCGGTGAGCTGTTCCCGCACGGCGTCCAGGGTGATCCGGGTGTGGGGAGTCACCCAGCCGCGCCACCGGTGCGGCCGGGACTCGCGGACCAGTTCCAGCAGCCCGTCCAGGACGGGATCCCCGGTCTCGGCGTCCATGTCGACCGGTGTGGCGATGCCGTCCACGTCGAGGAGCAGACCGCGCCGGGCCAGCTCGGTGAGGGCACCGGCCCGGACCAGCTGCGGGACCTGGGCGGTACCGGTGGTCTCGGACTTCGAGGTGTCCCAGGCCAGCAGGTAGAGGTGGGCCGGCAGGGAGAGCGGGCCGTCGGGCACGGGGCCTCCTAAGGCGCGTTAACTCGTTGACAGCCCCATGGCCGCCTCGTACGTTGTAGAACGCTTCTGTTGCCGTCGATCGGAGAAGGACGTTGCTCGTCTGAGGTCCTGAGACACCGTGTCACACACCTGAGGTGTGTGCGCTGCGTGCGACCTCGGCACACGAGCCGTTCCGACGAGCAGGACCCTGTCCGTGCCCTCCGGTTCTCTGTCGTCTCCCGTGGTCGCGGGTGTCTCGATACGCGTTTGCCCCTTCACGCTTCGAGCAACCGCGGAGACCGTATGTCTACTTCCATCACCTGCACCTCACTCGCCTTCTCGTGGCCCGACGGCACCCCCGTCCTCGACGGCCTCGACATCGCCTTCGGCCCCGGCCGGACAGGTCTCGTCGGCGTCAACGGGTCGGGAAAGTCAACCCTGTTGAAGCTGATCGCCGGTGAACTCACCCCGGCCGACGGCGCCGTGCGCGTCGCGGGCGAGATTGGCTACCTCCCGCAGAACGTCACGCTCGACACCGACCTGAAGGTCGACGAGGCGCTGGGCATCGCCGCGCAGCGCGCCGCCCTGCACGCCATCGAGGCGGGCGAGGTGGCCGAGGAGCACTTCGAGACGGTCGGCGACGACTGGGACGTGGAGGAGCGGGCCCTGGCCACCCTCGGCGAACTCGGGCTGGGTCACATCGAGTTGGACCGGGCGATCGGCGAGGTCTCGGGCGGTGAGTCGGTGCTGCTGCGGCTGGCCGCGCTGCTGCTGCGCCGCCCGGACGTCCTGCTCCTGGACGAGCCCACCAACAACCTCGACCTGTACGCCCGCAGGCGGCTGTACTCGGCCGTCGCGTCCTGGCCGGGGGTCATGGTCGTGGTCAGCCACGACCGCGAACTCCTCGACCTGGTCGACCAGATCGCCGATCTGCGCTCGGGGGAGGTCACCTGGTACGGCGGCAACTTCTCCGCCTACGAGGATTCCCTCGCCGTGGAACAGGAGGCGGCGGAGCGCATGGTCCGCGTCGCCGAGTCGGACTTCCGCCGACAGAAGCGCGAACTGGTGGACGCACAGGTCAAGTTGGCGCACCGCAGGCGCTACGCCCAGAAGATGTACGACACCAAGCGCGAACCGCGGGCCGTCATGAAGCTGAAGAGCCGCTCGGCCCAGGTCTCGGCGGGCAAGCACCGCATCATGCACGAGGAGAAGCTCGCCGAGGCCAGGGACCGGCTCGACGAGGCGGTGGAGGCCGTACGGGACGACGACGAGATCCGCGTCGACCTGCCGTACACGGCCGTACCGCCGGGCCGTACGGTCCTGACGCTCATGGACCTGGAACTCGCTTTCGGCGCGCGGGTCAAGGGCGGGCTCGACCTGCGGGGCCCCGAGCGGGTCGCGCTGATCGGGCGCAACGGCGCGGGCAAGACGACGCTGCTGCGCACGATCGCCGGGGAGCTGCAACCGGTGTCGGGCGAGGCGACGGTCCATGTGCCGCTCCGTTTCCTGCCGCAGCGCCTGGACGTCCTCGACGGCGAGCTGTCGGTCGCCGAGAACGTGGCCCGGTTCGCGCCGGGTGCCACCAACAACCGGGTGCGGGCCCGTCTCGCCCGCTTCCTGTTCCGGGGCGCCCGGGCCGACCAGCCGGCGTCGACGCTGTCCGGCGGCGAACGCTTCCGGGCGGCGCTGGCCGCGCTGATGCTGGCGGAGCCCGCACCCCAGCTGCTCATGCTCGACGAGCCGACGAACAACCTCGACATGGCGAGCGTGCGGCAGCTGACCTCGGCCCTGGAGTCGTACGAGGGCGCGCTGGTCGTGGCCAGTCACGACCTGCCGTTCCTGGAGTCGATCGGCATCACCCGCTGGCTGATGCTGGACGGGGAGCTGCGGGAGGTCACTCCGGAGGCCCTGGAGTTCCCCGCGTAGCGTCCACGACGGCTGCCAGATCGCTTCCCGCCCGGAGCAGTGCCACGCTCCGGGCGGCGAGCTGGTCGAGTCGTCCCCGCAGGACGCGGCGGGCGTCCGCCGCCCCGTCGAGGCCGTCCAGGGAGCCCATCACCTCGCGCAGGGCCGGGATGCCGTACCCGCCGGCGCGCAGGGCGACGACGACGCGTGCCGCCCGGATCGCCGCGGGGCCGTAGCGGCGTGCGCGCAGCGTGGTCACCCGCTCCGGGCGGACCAGCCCTTCCTCCTCCCAGAACCGCAACGTCGAGGACCGTACGCCGAGCGCCTCCGCGAGCTGTGTGATGGTCATGGAGTCCTCGTCCCGGCCGTCCTCCTCGGCCCGGACACGCTCCAGGGCCCGCTGGGCGCGCACCACCTCCGCGCGCTCCCGGGCGAGCCCGGCGTGGACCTCGTCGATGGCCGAGGCCGCCTCCGTGATCGTCGCCGTCCGCAGCCCGGCGAGCAGCCGCCGGGCCTCGACGGGGCCGGCGGCCGCGGCGAGCCCTCGATAGGCGCGCAGCGCACGTACGTGGAGCGGCGTGTAGGAGCGGTAGCCGTTGTCGGCCCGTACCGCGGGCGGAATCACCCCCAGCCGCTCCAGGTCGCGCACCTGCTGCACCGAATACCCGCACTCCTTGGCGACGTCGACTGTGCGCATCGTCCGGCCAACCCCACATAAGCACTTGAAGGTCACGCTTGAACCATGAGTATGGAGCAGATCATCGCGACCGTGCGCGGCTTCGACGGGGCCCTCGTGGTCGTCCCGGGGCCGGACGGGGACTCCCCCGAGATCGCCTGGGGCGACGCGTTCTTCTACTGCACCCCCGACGGCCGGGTGCCCCGCAACACCCAGCCCTACGGCACGATCGTCACCAAGAACTACCCCGACGACACCGCCTCCGACCTGGACCCGCCGGGCCGCTGGCGGGTCAACGTCCAGGTCGGCCGTGCGGCGCTCCCGGAACTCCTGGGGCAGAGGCACGACCCCGCGACGGCCGACGTTCTCCTGCCGCACCCGGTCTACGGCGCCCTCGGCTGGATCTGCGTCGTGAATCCCGGCGAGCGGACCACGGGGACCGTCGTACGGCTGCTGCGCGAGGCCCATGAGGCGGCACGCGCGCGTGCGGTGCGACGGCACTCGTGAGCGGCGGCGCGTCTCAGGAGGGCCACAGCCTGGCCGCGGGGGTTTTGTCGACACGTACCGGCGCTGCATGATGGCTGATCGGGCCCCGTCACGGGCGCCGCCCCCGTCCCGCCGATACGGAGTTCCCTCGTGCCCAGCAAGAAGGCCCTCGTCCGCCGCCCCGGTCCGCGCCTCGCCGAAGGCCTGGTGACGCACGTCGAGCGGGAGAAGGTCGACGTCGACCTCGCGCTCGAACAGTGGGAGGCGTACGTCGAGGCCCTGCGCACGCACGGCTGGGAGACCGTCGAGGTGGATCCGGAGGACGACTGCCCGGACTCGGTGTTCGTCGAGGACACCGTGGTCATGTACAAGAACGTCGCCCTGATCGCGCGCTCCGGCGCCGAGTCCCGGCGCGAGGAGACCATCGGTGTCGAGGAGGCCGTGGCGCGCCTGGGCTGCTCGGTGAACTGGATCTGGGAGCCGGGCACCCTGGACGGCGGCGACGTGCTGAAGATCGGCGACACGATCTACGTCGGCCGGGGCGGGCGTACCAACGCGGCCGGCGTCCAGCAGCTGCGGGCCGCCTTCGAACCGCTCGGGGCCCGGGTCGTGGCCGTACCGGTGAGCAAGGTGCTGCACCTGAAGTCGGCGGTCACCGCACTCCCGGACGGGACGGTCATCGGGCACATCCCCAAGGTGGACCGGCCCGCGCTCTTCCCGCGCTTCCTCTCCGTGCCGGAGGAGGCCGGCGCCCACGTCGTCCTGCTCGGCGGACCCAAGCTGCTCATGGCCGCGAGCGCGCCGAGGACCGCGGAACTGCTCGCCGACCTCGGATTCGAACCGGTCGTGGTGGACATCAGCGAGTTCGAGAAGCTGGAAGGCTGTGTGACGTGCCTCTCAGTACGACTGCGGGAGCTGTACGCCTGACGGAGTGAGCGTGTCACGTCAACGGCCATGGACCTGCGGTTCCCGGGCCGCTTGTCATGCCCGGGGAACACTGCTGATCAGGGATGTTTACAACACTCTTAACCTACGGTGTCGTAACCTACGGTTTCGTAGCCTACGATTCCGTAGGTTCCCGGCACCGCTCGCCGACCCCAGCCAACAGTTCACGCGTCCCCCTGGAGTACCTGTGACGATCACTTCCCCTCACCTCGGCAGCCCGTCCTCCGCCTGGACCGACGCGCGACTGCTGTACGCGCTGGAGGAAGTGGTCGAGACGGAACTCAACCGGCATCTGAAGGTCACCAAGGACTGGATGCCGCACGAGTACGTCCCCTGGAGCGACGGCCGCAACTTCCCCGGTTTCTTCGAGGACGGCGAGGCCTGGGAGAAGGACCAGTCCAAGGTCACCGAGATCGGCCGGATCGCCCTCGTCGTGAACCTCCTCACCGAGGACAACCTGCCGAGCTACCACCACGAGATCGCCTCGCTCTTCGGCCGTGACGGCGCCTGGGGCACCTGGGTGCACCGCTGGACCGCCGAGGAGGGCCGGCACGGCATCGTGATGCGGGACTACCTGCTCGCCTCGCGCGCGGTGGACCCGGACAAGCTGGAGCAGTTCCGGATGGCCCACATGAGCGAGGGCTTCGAGTCGGACAACCGCCACTCGATGCTGCACTCGGTGGCCTACGTCTCCTTCCAGGAGCTCGCGACCCGCGTCTCGCACCGCAACACCGGCCACCAGTCCGGGGACCCGGTCTGCGACCGCATGCTGGCGCGCATCGCCACCGACGAGAACCTGCACATGGTCTTCTACCGGAACCTGCTGAAGGCCGCCTTCGAGCTCGCGCCCGACCTGACGATGATGGCGGTGCGCGACGTCATCGTGAACTTCCGGATGCCCGGCCACGGCATGCCCGGCTTCGAGCGGGCCGCCGCGCAGATGGCGATCGGCGAGATCTACAACATGCGCATCCACCACGACGACGTGCTCCAGCCCGTCCTGCGCTTCCTGAAGGTCATGGAGATCGACGGCCTCGGCCCCGAAGGCCAGAAGGCGCAGGAGGAACTCGGCCTGTACATGGGTGGCCTGGACGCGGAGGCCCTGAAGTTCGACGAGAAGCTGGCGGCCCGCAAGGCTCGGATGGCGGCTCGCGCGGGCGCCTGACGTCTGCCCGCGGGCCTCGTCGGGGCGGTGGGGCGGCAGCCGCTCCAGGTGCCCCTCGATCAGGCGCTCGACCTGCTCCTTGTGCGTCCGAACCACGGCCCGGCCTTCGTCCCCGGCCGGGAGCTCGGCGGCGGCGCTGAGCAGCCCGCGGCCGCCGAAGCCGCGCTCGTTCGCGAACGACGCGTGATCGGCGTATGCGTCGAAGACCGCCGGCACGCCCTCACGTGGACCGTCGGCGCGCCATAGGCGTGTCCGGTCGGCGGCGCGTCGAACGTCCGGTGCGGGCCGTCGGCTTCCGGCCGGGCCTGGTCGACGCCGGTCCCGGGGTCGACGAACGCCGGGTCGCCTCCTCTGTGCTGGTTGGTCCTGGAGCCGGGCGACCGGGAGCTCGGCCCGGGCCCAACGGCATCTCCCGCGGTACCGACCCCCGGATCGCCGGGTCGACCGAAGCGTGCCCGGAACCGGCCGCGTCTTGCCCTCAGAGTCCGCGGACGCCGCTGGAGATCAGGCGCCCGGTACGCGCCGCAGTCGGCTCAGCGGTTGTCCAGCCGCCTGATCGCCAGCCGCTCCTTCTCGGAGAGGCCGCCCCAGACGCCGAAGCGTTCGTCGTTGGCCAGGGCGTACTCGAGACAGGCCGGGCGCATCTCGCACATGCCGCAGATGCGCTTCGCCTCTCGTACCGAGCTGCCCGGCTCGGGAAAGAAGAAGTCCGCCCCGGTCTGCGCGCACAACGCCTGCGCCTGCCAGGCGGGGTCGGTCGGGGTGATGGTGTCGATGTGCATGGCCGAGATCGTGCCGGGCAGCGAAAAACGTTCGATCAACGCGCGATCAACGGTGCCGTTCATGGCCTCGGGCCGCCTTGATGGTCCCGCGCCCGGTACGGGGGTGCACGGCGGCGCGCGGAAACGGTTCATCCGATCCGAGGCGGGTTCGCGTCCCGGCAGCGATTGTCAGTGGAGGGTGCAAGACTCGGCAGTGCAGGCAACGGGACCCCTCAGAGGAGGGCAGAGATGCTCACGACCCGTTATGTCACCGGCGCTCCGAACTGGCTCGACCTCGGCACCCCGGACATCGACGGCGCCACCACCTTCTACGGCGGCCTGTTCGGCTGGGAGTTCCAGCCGGGCCCGCCCGAAGCCGGCGGTTACGGCTTCTTCCAGCTCGCCGGCAAGACCGCCGCGGGCGGCATGCAGACCACCGCGGAGCAGGGCCCGCCGTCCTGGACCGTGTACTTCCAGACCCCGGACGCGGACGCCACCGCGAAGGCGGCCGAGCAGGCGCACGGCGCGGTGCTCATGCAGCCCATGGACGTCATGGACCAGGGCCGTATGGCGATCCTCGCCGACAAGGCGGGCGTGCCCTTCGGCATCTGGCAGCCGGGGCGGAACAAGGGGCTCGACGTCACCCAGGAGCCGGGCTCGCTGTGCTGGGTCGAGCTATATACGGCCGACCTGCCGATGGCCGCCTACTTCTACCGCGCGGCTCTCGGCCTGGAGACCTACGCAGTGGAGTTCCCGGGCGGCACGTACACGACCGTGCTGCCGGACGGGCAGAGCGAGGACGGCATGTTCGGCGGCATCGTCCCCCTCGCCGACGATCCGCTGGAGGCGCAGGCCGGGGCGTACTGGATGCCCTACTTCGAGGTCACCGACACGGACGGGACGGTGGCGAAGGCACAGGAGCTGGGCGGCAGCGTCCGGCTGCCCGCCACGGACGTGCCGGGCGTCGGCCGGGTCGCCAAGCTGGCCGACCCCCATGGTGCCCGCTTCGCGGTGATCAAGAGCGCGCCGCAGCAGTCGTGAGCGGGGCGGGGGGTCACGCCGAGGCGCGGCGGATCAGCGTCGTCGGCAGGACGACACCGGCAGGTGTGGCTCCCCCGCTGCTGCGGTCGAGGTCCCGCAGCAGCAGGCGGGCCATCAACCGGCCCATCTCCTCGATGTCCTGACGGACCGTCGTCAGCGGCGGATCGGTCTGTTCGGCGACCGGCAGCATGTCGTCGAAGCCGATCACCGCCACGTCCTCGGGCACCCGGCGCCCGCGTTCGCGCAGCACGCGCAGGGCGCCGGACGCGGTGAGGTCGTTGGCGGCGAACACCGCGTCCACGTCCGGGCACCGGTCGAGGAGGGCCCGCATCGCCCGCTCCCCACCGGACGGGGTGAAGTCGCCCCGCTCGACCAGCTCCGGGTCGGCGTCGCCCATGACGTCCCGGAAGCCGTCGAGCCGGTCCGCCGCGGAGGTCTGGTCGAGGGGGCCGGTGAT
The DNA here is from genome assembly GCF_040606035.1 of Streptomyces sp. NPDC005483. Classification (NCBI taxonomy): domain Bacteria; kingdom Bacillati; phylum Actinomycetota; class Actinomycetes; order Kitasatosporales; family Streptomycetaceae; genus Streptomyces; species Streptomyces sp. NPDC005483. Next base: position 134,157 of record NZ_JBEXEA010000001.1, on the reverse strand, counting down.
GTGGGCGACACGGGTGCGCCCGAGCCCTACGAGATGCCGTACGGCCTCGCGGGCACCGCCCCGGTTGTCGCTGTCGACGTACGCGGCGTCCGTCGTCCCGTCGCTCCAGCCGGGCCGTCCGCCGAACACCGTGGGGACACCGGCCCGTTGGATCAGTTCCGGCAGCGGGTCGTCGAGGTGCAGCGAGAAGACGAGGGCGCCGTCGACGTGCCCTCCGGCGAGGTAGCGTCCGACGCGGACATGGTCGTCGCGGCCCTCGGTGAGCAGCAGGACGAGTTGTTGGTCGTGGGCCGTCAACTCCTTGCTGATTCCCCGGAGTTGCAGAGCGAAGAAGGGGTCGGCGAAGACCCGGGTCTCCGGCTCGGCCACCACCACGGCGACGGCGTCGTGGCGCCGGGTGACGAGACTGCGGGCGGCCTGGTTGGGCACGTAACCGAGCTCTTCGACGGCCCTGCGCACCCGCTCGACGAGCGGCTCCCGGACCCCGTCCCCGCCGTTCACCACCCGGGACGCGGTGGCCCGCGACACGCCGGCCCGGGCCGCCACGGCCTCCAGCGTGGGGCGCGGCGCTGTCTCGGTCACTTCGGGACTCCTCGTCGGCGGGTGCGGATCAGGATAGCCCCGGACGAGGACCCGGTGAGAGCGCTCTCGCGACGCGGCACGGCGGACACCCACGACCGGGAACGTGCGGTGCACGGCCTCACGCCAGCAGGTCGACCCGCTGCCCGGTCCCCTCCCGCCCGGCCCTCTCGTACGCCGTCCAGGCGACCGCGAGGTCCTGCCAGGGCAGCCCCACGGGTGCGTAGACCGTGCGGTCCGTGTCGCTCGAACGGCCGGGGTGATCGCCCCGCACCACCTCGCCCAGGGTCGCCGCCGCGATCCCGCCGCCCGCCGGCACGCCCGTGCTCACGGCGAGCGGGCGGTCGTCGACCACGACCACGGACGCGTCGAGCAGGTCGGCGGCCAGCTCCGCCTTGCCCGGCTCGTCGACGCCCAGGCTCGTGAAGTGCTGGCCCGGCCGCGTGTCCGCCAGGCTCAGCAGCGGCTCCCGCGACCAGGTCGCCGACAGGACGACGTCCGAGACCAGGGCGACCTCCGCGGCGGAGGACAGCACACGGCCACCGTGCCGCGCGGCGAACTCCGCGGCGCGCTCGGCCGACGTGTCATGGACGACCAGGGCGCCGAGGGGTCGTAGCACCCGAAGACCCCGCACCATCAACTCGGCCTGCGCGCCGGCCCCGATCACTCCGACGACGTCTGCCCGGCCGGCCGGCAGATGCGTGCCCAGCGCGGCCGCGAGCCCCGTCCGCCACGCGGTGACGGTCGCCGAGTCCAGCAGCGCCAGCAACTCGCCGTCGGTGCCGCTGTGCAGGCAGATCACCCCGCGCAGGGCGGGCCGGGCGCCGGGGAACTTGGCGTTGACCTTCACCGTGTAAGCCGGGATGCCGGGAAGCAGTCCCGGCATCAGCGCGGTGGCCGTACCGGGGAACGGGAGGTCCGTGCGCACCCGTTGCCCCGGGACGGGCACGCTGTGCGCGGTGCGGAAGCCGTGCCGCAGAGCGTCGAGGCATACCTCCGGCTCCAGCACCGTCTCCACGTCGCCGCGCGTGAGAAGGAGAGTCACCCGCCCATGATCCGTCAGTGGTGGTGCTCGGCCCGCTGCTCGGTGTGCTCGTGCGGCTCGTACCCCGGGATCGTCCCGTCCGTCTTCTTCACCAGGAACAGTCCCACCATCCCCATGTCGGAGTGGCTCTGCACATGGCAGTGGTACATCCACGCGCCCGCCCCGACCCCCTCCCCCGCGATCACCTGGAAGCCGAACGAGTCCGCCGGGCCCACGATCTTGTTGTCGATGACCTGGCTCGGGTCGTCGGGCCCGGTGAGCATGCCGGTGCGGTTGTCCGCCCAGCGGTGACCGTGCAGGTGGAAGGTGTGGTAGTACTCACCGTGCGTGATCATCACGAACTCGACCCGATCGCCCACCGTGGCCTCGAAGTTCGGCCCCGAGTGCGCCGGCCGGTTGTTGATGAGCATGTCGTTGAAGACGATGGTGTGCGTCGCGTCGGGGAGGACATCGCCCTTGCGGCGGACGATCACCGGGCCGTAGAGGCCCTTGCGGATACCGCCCGTGCCGTGCTCCGTGCCGACCACGTGGTCGTGGTAGTGCCAGTAGCCCGCGCTGCCCGACCGCCAGGTGCCGTCGCTGCGGCGGCCCGGGGCGTGGGTGCGCCAGGTGTAGGTGCGGGTGCCGCCCGGCTCGACGTCACTGTGGTTCACCTTCGTGCCGTCGCTGGAGATCTCGTAGTCCAGCCCGTGGACGTGCAGGCTCGCCCTGACGTCCATGGTGTTCTCGAACTCGATGTGCAGGGTGTCGCCCTCGTTGAGCTCGATGAGCGGACCGGGGATCGTCGCCCTGCCCTTCTCCAGGCCATAGCCCATCTGCCCGTCGGCGAGTTTCTCGGCGTACAGCTTGATGCGCTTGACCTCGCCGCCGCCCGGGGCGGCCTGCGCCGGACCCGAGGCGCTCCGGGCCTCCGGGGCCATCGACAACGATGTCGCGACGGCCGCGCCGCCGAGCAGCACCCGCCGGTTGAATCCACGTCTGTCCAGTGCGCCCATGCAGAACTCCCCACCGTGATACGGGTTTTGCGGAGACGTACCTGTGATGAACCTGTGAGACGGTACCGGCCCCCTCGCCGTTTATCCACACTCAGGACAAAGTTCGTGCGATCCCGGTCATAGGTATTGGCGAGTGAGGCAAAGGGGTCTAGCTTCCATGGCGCTGTTGCTGTGACCGAGGAGGTGCCCATGCACTTACGAGGGTTGAGCGCGAGAAGCGGAGGAAGCGCGAGGAGACGGGTCTGGACGGCCACCGTGGCCGCGGGGGTCGTGGCCGCCGGGCTGATGTCCGGACCGGCGGCGGGGGCGCTACCTGCCCCCGATCCGTCCGCGACAACGATGTCTGTCAAGTCGCCACCGGGCGGCGGGGATGTACGGGTGCTGGTCTTCTACGGATCCGCGGCCGCCGGGGACGAGTCGCCGGTCGTCAACGCCGGGATCGCCGCCATCGAGAGGATCGGGCTGTCCGGTCCGGTGAACCAGCGGTTCGAGACCGAGGCCACCGACGACGCCAGGGTCTTCACCGACGAGAAGACGCTGGGGAGTTATAACGCGATCGTCTTCCTGACCGGCGGCGGCGATGTCCTCGACCCCGACCAGGAGGCCGGTCTGGAGGCCTACATGGAGGCGGGCGGCGGCTTCGTCGGCATCCATGACGCGGCCCGCGCCGAGCCGTACTCCGACTGGTTCACCGGTCTCCTGGGCGCCCGTCCGGCCACCACCAGCCCCACGGCCGTCCAGCGCGCCACCGTCGAGGTGGGCGACCGGCAGCATCCGGCGACCAGGGACCTGCCGGTCCAGTGGAAGCGTCCCGACCAGTGGTTCAACTGGACGAAGAACCCGTCCGGGGACGTGCACACCGTGGCCCGGGTGCGCGAGTCGACATACCGGCCCGGCGCCAGCGCCAACGGCTGGGACCACCCGGTGAGTTGGTGCCGGGACTACGACGGCGGCCGGTCCTTCTACACCGGTATGGGCGGCACCGTGTCCTCGTACGACGAGACCGACTTCCGGGCCCATCTGCGCGGCGCGCTGCTGTGGACCTCGCGGCTCGTGCAGGCCGACTGCAAGGCGACCATCAACGCCAACTACAAGGCGGAGCGCCTCACCCAGCCCAACCAGGCCGGGCAGAACGACCAGATCGGCGAACCGCACGGGCTGGTCACCGCCCCCGACGGGCGGGTCCTGTACATCGGCAGGGGCGGCGCCGACTCCTCCCAGCCGGTGATCACCGACTGGAACAACCCGGACGTCGGCAAGGGCAAAGGCCAGATCCACGTCTACGATCCCGCGACCAAGAAGGTCACCCTGGCGGGCGAGTTGACCGTCTTCGGCAACAAGGGCGGCGGCGACGAGCTGGTGAAGGTCGAGGAGGGGCTGCTCGGGATCGAGCTCGATCCGCGCTTCGAGGAGAACGGCTGGGTGTATCTGCACTACACCCCGCACTCCCGGCTCAACCGCGACACCCGGATGGCCGAGCGGCGGGTCTCCCGCTTCACCCTCGACCTCGCCACCGACAAGCTGGACCTGAACAGCGAGAAGGTCCTGCTCAAGTGGCCGGTTCAGGTGCACAGTTGCTGCCACGCGGGCGGCGGGATGTCCTGGGACTCCAAGGGCAACCTGTACATCGCGACGGGTGACAACAACTCCAGCGGATTCAGCGGCGGTTACTCGGGCAACAACCCGCAGCCGAACTTCAAGGGTGTCTCCTTCGCGGACGCGCGCCGCACCGCCGGCAACACCAACAACCTCAACGGCAAGATCCTGCGCATCCACCCGGAGGCCGACGGGACGTACACGCTGCCCGAGGGGAACCTCTTCACCGGCAAGGAGACCGCCGAGGGCGGCGGCAAGACCCGAGGCGAGATCTACGTCATGGGTGTCAGGAACCCGGCCCGGATCTTCGTCGACAAGAAGACCGACATCCTGTACGCGGGATGGGTCGGGCCGGACGCGAGCGCGCCCTCGACGACCTGGGGCCCGGCCAAGTACGACACCTTCGCCGTCATCACCAAGGCGAGCAACCGGGGCTGGCCGTACTGCATGGGCAACAAGCAGCCCTACCGGGACCGCAACCTGCCGAACCCCGACCAGCCGCTGGGGTGGTACGACTGCGACCACCCGAAGAACGAGTCGCCCAACAACGACGGCCTGGTGAACCTCCCGCCGGTCACCGGCAACAACATCTGGTACTCGCCGCAGGGCGGTGCCCCGGACTTCCCGCGCGACGCGAACGGCATCCCGTCCTACAAGCAGGAGGAGACCACGTACCTGCTGCCGTGGCTCAAGGGCGGTGGCCAGGCCGCGATGAACGGGCCGGTCTACCGCTACGACACGGCGAGCGCGAGCACGACCAAGTGGCCCTCCTACTGGGACGGCAAGTGGTTCGTCGGCGACTTCTACGACGCCGACCAGCCACGCAACGCCGTCATCACCGACCCGAGGACCCACGGCGACGGCGGGCTGCCCGTCCACTCGGAGTCGCTCAAGAAGATCGTGCCGATCGGCAACGACGGCATCAAGAACCTCATGGACTGGAAGTTCGGTCCGGACGGCGCGCTGTACGTCCTCGACTACGGGCGCGGGTTCTTCACCTCGGACGCCAAGTCGGCGCTGTGGCGGGTCACTTACACGGGCGGCGGACCGACCCCGGTCGCCGGACAGCTGGCGGGAGGAGGGCAGTGATGCATCCCCGGAGAGCTCTGACGGTCCTGTTGGCCGCCCTGCTGATGATGCTCGGGCTCCAGTCGACGTCCGAAGCACGGCCTGACGCGGCCCCCGCGGCGGCGCAGACACTCACCTGGACCGCCGGCGACGACATCACCAAGTACGGCTCCGTCCCGACGACGGCCGTCGCGGGCCCGGCCACGATCGTCTTCGAGAACAGCACGGCCACCGGCAACACCACGGGCATGCCGCACACGTTGACCTTCGTGACCAGCGACCCCGAGTTCAACGACGACGTCGAACTCAACATCCTCGCCAACCCGAACGACGACATGGGCGGCCGCCACACCGCCGAGGTCACCCTCACTCCGGGCCGCTACTTCTACCACTGCACGATCCCGGGCCACGGCCAGATGCAGGGCATCCTCGTGGTGACCGAGGGCGGCGGCGAGGACACCACCGCGCCCTCGGCGACGGCCCGGGTGACCGGCACGCGGAACGCGCAGGGCCAGTACGTCGGTTCGGCGAGCGTGGCGGTCACGGCGACCGACGAGGCCGGCGGGTCCGGCGTCGACCGGATCGAGTACGCGATCGGGGAGACGGGGGCCTGGCAGCCGTACACCGCCCCGGTCGTCGTCGACCAGGCCGGCGACCACAAGGTGCGGTACCGGGCCGTCGACAAGGCGGGCAACGTCTCCGCCGAGAAGAGCGCCGACTTCACGGTCGTCCCGCCGCCCTCGGACGACACCGCCCCGCCGGACACCTCGGCGGCGGTGAGCGGGCAGCAGAATCCCGACGGGACGTACATCGACATGGCCACGGTCACCGTCTCGGCCTCCGACACCGGATCCGGGGTCGACACGATCGAGTACGCGGTGAACGACGGGAGTTGGCAGACCTACACCATGCCGGTGATGGTGCACCAGGTCGGCTCCCACACCGTGCGCTACCGGGCGACCGACAAGGCGGGCAACGTGGCCGCCGAGAAGAGCGTCCGCTTCACGGTCGTCGCGGCGGCCCCGCAGGACACCACCCCGCCGGTGACCGGTGTGACCGTGGACGGCACGCGGAACTCCGACGGGGCGTACGTGGGCAACGCCAGGGTGACCGTGAGCGCCACGGACGAGGGCGGTTCGGGTGTCGCCGGTGTGGAGTACTCGATCGACGCCGGACCCTACCTGGCGTACACCGCCCCCGTGGCCGTCGACCGGGCGGGCACACACACCCTGGCGTACCGGGCGAGGGACAAGGCCGGCAACACCTCGGCCGCCCGCACGGTGACCTTCACGGTGGTCTCCGGTCAGGTCCCGGCGCCCAACTGCGCCGAGCTCGACGAGCGGTTGACGGTGATCGTCGGCACGGTCGACTCGGGGGTGCCGAACCGGATCACCAACAGCCGGTGCCGGATCAACGAGTTGATCGAGGACGAGAAGGAGTGGACGTCCCACGCGCTGTTCCTCAAGCACGTGAAGACGGTCCTGGACAAGCTGTTCAAGGAAGGTGTCGTCGACGAGCGCGAGTACGACGCGATCGACGCGGCGGCTCGTGAGTCCGGGATCGGCAAGCCCGGGCAGACCGAGGGCTACCGCACCATCCTCGACGGCAGCGCGGCGTCCTTCGCCAAGTGGCAGCAGGTGGGCGGTGGTTCGTTCGCACCCAACGGCGACGGGTCCATCACGTCCGGTACCACGAAGGACGGCCTCGGCATGCTCTGGTTCCCGGAGCGCAAGTACGGCGACTTCTCGCTCAAGCTCCAGTGGCGGGACGACGCCCCGGGCACCGGTAACGCCAACTCCGGTGTGTTCGTGCGGTTCCCGTGGGTCCACGACCACCCGGAGGAGTCCCGCCCCGAGTGGGTCGCCATCAAGTACGGCCACGAGGTGCAGGTGCTCGACCGGCCCGACGGCGACATGTACAAGACCGGGTCGGTCTACGGCTTCGACCGGGTGGGGCTCGCCGGCGCGGGCGTCACCCAGAAGGGCACCTGGAACGACTACGAGATCCGGGTGGTCGACCAGCACTACTCGGTCTACCGCAACGGTGTGCTGATCAACGAGTTCGACAACCTCGGCGGCCAGGACTTCTCCCCGCCGCGCTCGGACGACCCGGGCACGGACGGGCGGCGGTTCTCCTCCGGCTACATCGGGCTCCAGGTGCACAGCACCACGGACGTGGTCTCGTACCGGGACGTCAGGATCAAGGAGCTGTAGGAGGCGCCTTCTTCGCCGCGGCCCTGCTCGGCTGTACCCGCTTGGGTTCTCCCGGCATCTTCGGATACTCGGGCGGGTACGGCAGATCGCCCAGGCCGTGCTCGTGCTCGTCACGACGGGCCAGTTCCAGCAGGGCGTCCAGCGAGAACGCGTGATCGTCCATGTCCGCGTGCACGTCGCCGAGTTCGGCGAAGCGCGCGGGCATGGTCGCGATGTCGAAGTCCTGCGGGTGCGCCTCGCCGACCTCCTCCCAGCGCAGGGGGGCCGAGACGGGGGCGTGCGGGCGGGGCCGTACCGAGTAGGCGGAGGCGATCGTACGGTCGCGGGCCGTCTGGTTGTAGTCGATGAAGATGCGCTCGCCCCGCTCCTCCTTCCACCACTTGATGGTCACGTGGTCCGGCATCCGGCGTTCCATCTCGCGCCCGACCGCGATCGCGGCCCGCCGCACCTGGGTGAAGGTCCAGCGCGGTTCGATGGGCACGAAGACGTGCAGGCCGCGTCCGCCGGAGGTCTTGGGCCAGCCGCGCAGGCCGCCGAACTCCTCGAGGACCGCCCGCAGTTCGTGAGCCGCGCGCACGGCGTCGTCGTAGTCCGTGCCGGGTTGCGGGTCGAGGTCGATGCGGAGTTCGTCGGGGCGGTCGACGTCCTCGCGGCGGACCGGCCAGGGGTGGAAGGTGAGGGTGCCGTACTGGGCGGCCCACAGGACGGCGGCCTCCTCGGTCGGGCACATCTCGTCGGCGCTGCGGCCGCTGGGGAAGGTGATGTGGGCGGTCGGGATCCAGTCGGGCATGTTCTTGGGCGCCCGCTTCTGGAAGAAGTTCTCGCCCGTCACGCCGTCCGGGTACCGCTCCAGGGTGGTGGGGCGGTCGCGCAGGGCGCGCAGGATGCCGGGGGCGACGGCCTGGTAGTAGCGGGCCAGGTCCAGCTTGGTGAAGCCGCGCTCCGGGAAGAAGATCTTGTCCGGGCTGGACAGCCGTACGGTCCGGCCGCCCGCCTCCAGTTCCACAGCGTCACCCATGCGGCCACGGTAGGCCCACCGCGCACACCTCGCACATCAGGCGAAAAGCACCGGCGCCCAGCAGAATCAGGACCATGGACCTGCCGGTGATGCCCCCCGTGAAGCCCATGCTCGCCAAGTCGGTGGCGAAGATCCCGCCGGACATGCACTACGAGGCGAAATGGGACGGCTTCCGGGCCATCGTGTTCCGCGACGGAGCCGAGGTCGAGCTGGGCAGCCGTACCGGCAAGACGCTGACCAGGTACTTTCCCGAACTGGTGGAGGCGCTGCGGGAGCGGCTGCCCGAGCGCTGCGTGATGGACGGGGAGATCGTCATCGCCCGGGACGGACGGCTGGACTTCGACGCGCTGACCGAGCGGATCCACCCGGCCGCCTCCCGGGTGCGCACACTGGCGGAGCGGACGCCGGCCTCGTTCGTGGCCTTCGACCTGCTGGCGCTCCAGGACGAGTCACTGCTGAACGTCCCGCTGGCCGAGCGCCGGAAGCTGCTCACGACGGCGTTGTCCGGGGTCACGGCCCCGGTGCACCTCGCGCCCGCGACCACCGACATCGACGTGGCCCGGCAGTGGTTCGAGGAGTACGAGGGGGCGGGCCTGGACGGTGTCATCGCCAAGCCGCTCACCCTGCGCTATCTCCAGGACGAGCGCGCCATGTTCAAGATCAAGCACGAGCGCACGGCGGACGTGGTGGTCGCGGGCTACCGGCTGCACAAGAGCGGCCCGGTCGTCGGCTCCCTGCTGCTGGGCCTGCACGACGACCGGGGCACTCTCCAGCACGTCGGCGTGTCCGCGGCCTTCCCCATGAAGCGGCGGGCCGAGCTGATCGACGAACTGGAGCCGCTGCGGATGGCGGACGTGTCCGGGCACCCCTGGGCGGCCTGGGCTCAGGAGGCCGCGCACGAGAGCGCCCGGCTGCCCGGGGCACCGAGTCGCTGGTCGGGCAAGAAGGACCTGTCCTGGGTGCCGCTCAGGCCGGAGCGGGTGGCGGAGGTGGCGTACGACCACATGGAGAACGGCGCACGGTTCCGCCACACGGCCCGCTTCCGCCGCTGGCGGCCCGACCGGACGGCCTCCAGCTGCACGTACGCGCAGCTGGAGGAGCCGGTCCGCTACGACCTCGACGAGATCCTGGGCTGAGCCGCGTGGTCAGGGCCGCATCAGGACCTTGACCGCGCCCTCCTGCTTCTTCTGGAACATCTCGTACGCGTGCGGGGCGTCCGAGAGCGGCACGTGATGGGTCGCGAAGTCGTCGACGCCGAGCGGGTCCTCGTCGGTGAGGTAGGGGATGATGTCGTCGGCCCAGCGCCGCACGTTGGCCTGCCCCATCCTGATCTGGATCTGCTTGTCGAACATCGTGAGCATGGGCAGCGGATCCGCCATACCGCCGTAGACGCCGGTGAGGGAGAGCGTGCCGCCACGGCGCACCAGCTCGATGGCGGTGTGCAGGGCGGCGAGCCGGTCGATGCTGAAGCGCTCGGCGAACGGTCCGCTGAGCTTCCTGGGCAGCACCGCGGTGGCGTTCTGTGCCAGCCGGGCGGCCGCGCTGCCGTGCGCCTCGGTGCCGACGGCGTCGATCACGGCGTCCGGGCCGCGTCCGTCGGTCTCGTCGCGGATCGCCTGGACCAGCTCCTTCTCGCTGTCGAAGCTCCTGAGGTCGTACGTCTCCACGCCTCGCGTGCGGGCCCGGCGCAGTCGTTCGGTCACCAGGTCCACGCCGAAGACGCGCCCGGCGCCGAGCACCTGGGCGACCCGGCAGGCCATGTCGCCGATGGGCCCGAGTCCGAGCACGGCCACGCTGCCGCCCTTGGGGACGTCCGCGTAGGTGACGGCCTGCCAGGCGGTGGGCAGCACGTCGGAGAGGTAGACGAAGCGGTCGTCCGGCGGGCCCTCGGGGACCTTGATGGGCCCGAACTGGGCCTGCGGGACGCGCAGGTACTCGGCCTGGGCGCCCGGTACGGCGCCGTACAGGCGGGTGTAGCCGAACAGGGCGGCGCCCATGCCCTCGCTGGTGACCTGCGTGGTCTCGCACTGGGTCGGCAGCCCGGTCATGCACATCCAGCAGTTGCCGCAGGCGATCTGGAAGGGCACGACGACCCGGTCGCCCACCGCGAGGTCCGGCACCCCGGCGCCGACCTCCTCGACGATGCCCATGGGTTCGTGGCCGAGGATGTCGCCCGGCGTCATGAACGGCGTCAGTACCTCGTAGAGATGCAGGTCGGAGCCGCACAACCCGGATGAGGTGATCCGGATGACGGCGTCCGTCGGTTCCTTGATCTGCGGATCGGGCACCTCCTCCACCCTTACGTCCCGCTTGCCTTGCCAGGTCACAGCCTTCATCCCGGCGCTCCCTCCGTCACGTCGCGTGTCGGTCCTGGGTAGGCGCCCCCGGGTACCCGAGGCGCCCCCGCCGAACCGTGATCAGGGCCGATCGGCGTAGTCGACGCGACTAATCAGAAACTGACGGGTATGGCCACCAATGAACTTATTAGCGCACAATCAAAGACACGAGACGGGCGGGCACGGTGGGCATGGCGGGAATGGTGGGTACGGAGCGAGGGGCGCGCACGCGACGCGTCCGTACGGCGGCGGCACTGCTGACCGCCACGGGCCTCTTCGCCGCGGGCTGCACGGGACACGGCTCACCCCGTGGCCCGGCCGACGACGGACGCGGACAGTTCCGCACGGCGCAACCGGGCACCTCGGCACCGGACACCCCGAAACGGAGCAAGGAGGCCGACGGTCCCTCCGTGCTCGCGGTGAAGATCGACAACGTGGGGGCGGCACGCCCGCAGACCGGCATCGACTCCGCCGACGTCGTCTACGCCGAGCAGGTCGAGGGCGGTCTCAGCCGTCTCATGGCGGTGTACGCGACGAAGCTGCCGAAGGCGGTCGGCCCGGTGCGCAGCGCCCGCGAGTCGGACCTTGAGCTGCTACGGCAGTTCGACGACCCCACGCTCGCCTTCTCCGGAGCCCAGGGCAAGCTGATGCCGCTGATCAACCGGGCGCCGCTGGCCGCCCGGACCCCCGAGAAGGCGTCCGGCGCCTACTTCCGCGGCGCCGGCAAGGTCTCCCCGCACAACCTCTACCTGCGCCCGAAGCGCCTGGTGCCCGCCACGCCGGGCGCGGCCGCGCTGACCAACGGCTTCCGCTACGGCCCCGCACCCGCCGGCGGCACCGCGGACACCTCGGAGACGGTCCGCTTCCCGGCCGCCCGCTTCACCTTCACCTGGTCGCCGAGCCGACAGCGCTGGCTGGTCTCGATGGACGGCGCCCCGGACGTGACGGCCGACGGAAAGCGGCTGGCCCCGGCCACGGTCGTCGTGCAGTACGTGAAGGTCCGCAAGTCCGCCTTCCACGACTTCCTCGGCAACAACACGCCGTACACGGTGACGGTGGGCTCGGGCCGGGCGAAGGTGCTGCGCGACGGCCGCGCCTACGACGTGAACTGGAAGCGGGCAAAGGCCGCGGACGGCACGGAGTTCACCACCAAGGACGGCTCCCCGGTGAACTTCGCCGAGGGCCAGGTCTGGGTCGTCTTCGCGAAGGCGACCTGATCAGGGCTGGGTGAGGAGGGGTTCCGCGGGATTGCGGAGCCCCTCCGCCGCGTCGGCGACCCGGCGGATCAGCTCGAAGAAACGGCTCTGTTCCTCGGCGGAGAGCGGCGCCAGGAAGACCTGGTTCATCCGGGCGGTGCGCACGGTCAGCTTGCGGTGGGTGCGCACCCCGTCCTCGGTCAGGCGCAGCAGGAAGCGGCGGCCGTCCTGGGGGTCGCGCACCTTGTCGAGCAGTCCGCGCCGGCCGAGCCGGCTGATGACCTCGGCGATGGTGGACCGGTCGAGCCCCACCCGCTCCCCCACCGTGCGCTGGTCGAGCCCCGGCTCGGCGACGAGCGCGTTCAGTACGGCGAACTGGGGGGAGGTGATCTCCTCGGAGACCATCGTGTTCCACAGCAGGTAGTGCGCCTGCTGGAGCCGCCGGGCGAGGTGCCCGGGGTGGGTGGTGAGGTCCACCGCGGCCATGTGCGCTCCCGAGTCAGGTTGGTCGATGGTTTTGGTTGGTGCACTGAAGAGTATGGAACCTTGACGTCAGGCTGCCACAGTGGCAGCTTAAGAGAAACCTCGCTGAAATACTCAGTGCACTGAGCACTTGGAGAGATGGGGCTACGTGGATGAGCGCCTCTCCTCCCCTGCCCCTTTCGACGAGAACGTCAGGAACCCCGGGAAACACCCATGACTCTCACCCAGCACGACATCGACCAGGAAGTCGCCGCCGAGCGCGCCGCCTACGAGAAGCGGCTCGCCGAGGGCGCCCCCGTCGAGCACCAGCCGCGGCGCGACTACGCGCCCTACCGGTCCTCGGTGCTGCGGCACCCGAAACAACCGCCGATCGGCATCGACGTGGCCCAGGACCCCGAGCTGGTGGAACTGCACTCGCCCGCCTTCGGGGAACGGGACATCACCGAGATCGACAACGACCTCACCCGGCAGCACACCGGGGAGCCGATCGGTGAGCGGATCACCGTCGAGGGGCGGCTCCTGGACCGCAGCGGCCGTCCGCTGCGCGGGCAGCTGGTCGAGATCTGGCAGGCGAACTCGGCCGGGCGCTACGCCCACCAGCGCGAGCAGCACGACGCCCCGCTGGACCCGAACTTCACCGGCGTCGGCCGCACCCTGACCGACGACAACGGCTTCTACCGCTTCACCACCATCCAGCCGGGCCCGTACCCCTGGCGCCAGCACGTCAACGCCTGGCGGCCGGCCCACATCCACTTCTCGCTCTTCGGCACGGCGTTCACCCAGCGGCTCGTGACGCAGATGTACTTCCCGAGCGACCCGCTGTTCCCCTACGACCCGATCATCCAGTCGGTCACGGACGACTCGGCCCGACAGCGGCTCGTCGCCACCTACGACCACAGCCTGTCCGTCCCGGAGTTCTCGATGGGCTACCACTGGGACATCGTGCTCGACGGACCGCAGGCAACCTGGATCGAAGAAGGACGCTGACCAGCCATGACGAAGATCGACACCAGCCGTCCGGAGACCGTGCTGCCGACCCCGTCGCACACGGTCGGCCCCTTCTACGGCCACGCCCTGCCCTTCCCCGGCGGCGGCGACATCGCGCCCATCGGCCACCCGGACACGATCGTCCTCCAGGGCTACATCACCGACGGCGCGGGCGACCCGCTGCCCGACGCCTTCGTGGAGCTGTGGAGCGCCGACCCGGACGGCAACGTCCCGCAGGTCGACGGCTCGATCCGGCGCGACCCGGCGAGCGGCGGCTACCTGGGCCGCAACGGCGTGGAGTTCACCGGCTGGGGCCGGATCCAGACCGACGCCAACGGCCACTGGACCGCGCGGACACTGCGGCCGGGCGCGCGGGGGCAGAGCGCCCCGTACATCAGCGTGTGCGTCTTCGCGCGCGGGCTGCTGGTGCACCTGTACACCCGGATCTACCTGCCGGGCGACGAAGCGGCCCTGAGCGCCGACCCGCTGCTGGCCCGGGTGCCGGCGGAGCGGCGCGACACGCTGATCGCGCGCCGGCAGGGCGATGGCACCTACCGTTTCGACATCCGCCTTCAGGGCGAAGGCGAAACGGTCTTCCTGGAGTTCCAGTGACTTCTCCCGATCCGGACACCGGCCTGCTCGCCCCCGGGTGGGCAGGCTCCCCCGCCGCCGCGGCGACCTCCGACCGCGCCTACCTCCAGGCGCTGCTGGAGGCGGAGGCCGCCCTGACCCGGGCGCAGGCCGCGCTGGACGTGGCTCCGACGGCGGCGGCTGACGCGGTGACCGAGGCGGCCGACGCGGGCCGTTTCGACGTACGGTCCCTCGCCGAGCGGGCGCGCGGCGGCGGCAACCCCGTCATTCCCCTGGTCGCCGACCTCACCGAGGCGGTCGGCGAGGAGTACGGGCCGTACGTCCACCGGGGTGCCACCAGTCAGGACATCCTGGACACGGCGACGATGCTGGTGGCGGCCCGCACCCTCGATCTCGCGTCGGCGGACCTCGACCGCGTCCAGCGGGCCCTGGCCCGGCTCGCCGCCGACCACCGCGACACCGCGATGCCGGGGCGGACGCTCACCCAGCACGCGGTCCCGACGACGTTCGGCCTCAAGGCGGCCGGGTGGCGGTCACTGGTGCTGGACGCGCGGGACCGGGTCGCGATCGTACGAGGCTCCCTTCCCGTCCAACTCGGCGGCGCCGCCGGGACATCGGCGGCCTTCACGGCGTACGGCACCGAGGACACCCAGGCCCTCACGGCGGCCTTCGCCGCAGAGCTCGGACTCCGGGCACCGGTGCTGCCCTGGCACACCCTCCGCACCCCGATCGCCGACCTCGCCGGATGCCTGGCCTTCACCGCCGGTGCGCTGGGCAAGATCGCCGCTGATGTCCTGGTGCTCGGCCGTACCGAGATCGCCGAGCTCGCGGAGGGCAGCGGGGGCGGCTCCTCGGCCATGCCGCACAAGGCGAATCCCGTGCGGTCCACGTTGGTCGCCGCCGCCGCACGGCGCGCTCCGCAGCTCGCCGCCACCCTGTACGGCTCGCTCGCCGCCGAGGACGAGCGGCCGGCCGGGGCCTGGCACGCCGAGTGGGAGCCGCTCAGGGACCTGCTGCGGCTGGTCGGCGGAGCCGCGCGGGACACCGCCGAACTGACCGAGGGACTGCGGGTCCGTCCGGAGACCATGCGCGAACACCTCGGTCTCACCCACGGGTTGATCGTCTCCGAGCGGCTGTCCGCCGAGCTGGCGTCCGTGCTGGGCCGGGCCCGCGCCAAGGCCCTGCTCACGGAACTCGCCAAAAGGACGTACACCGAAGGACTGCCGCTCGGTGAACTCCTCGCCCGCGAGCCCGAGTTGAAGGGCGTCGACGTCGACGATCTCACCGATCCCGCCCGTTACACCGGTTCCGCCGGTGCTCTCACCGACCGTGCTCTGGAGCGACGTTGACCGAGAAACTTCTCAACCACCGCGCCGAGGGCCCTGCTTCCGCTCCCCCACTGCTGCTCGGGCCGTCGCTCGGGACGTCGTACGCCCTGTGGGACAAGGTGGCGCCCGAGCTGTCCCTCACCCACCGGGCGATCCGCTGGGACCTGCCAGGACACGGCGGTTCGGCGGCCGGCCTGATCGGTCCCGGCGCCACCGTGGGTGACCTCGCCGACCTGGTGCTGGCGCTCGCCGACTCGCTCGGCGTCGAACGGTTCGCCTACGCGGGGGTCTCGCTCGGCGGTGCGGTCGGTCTCCATCTGGCCGTGCATCACCCGGAGCGCGTCGAGTCGCTCGCGGTGATCTGCTCCTCGGCCCACTTCAACGGCAGCAAGCCGTGGCAGGAGCGGGCCGAGCGGGTCCGCCGGGAGGGCATGGAGTGGCTGCTGGAGAGCGCCGACTCCCGTTGGTTCGCGGGTGACTTCAGCGAGCCGGAACTGCTCCGTGACCACGCCGAGGCCGATCCGTCGGCGTACGCCGCCTGCTGTGACGCCCTGGCCTCCTTCGACCTGCGCGACCAGCTGACCGGGATCTCGGCGCCGACCCTGCTGATCGCCGGCCGCCAGGATCCCGCGACCCCGCCGCCCCACCTGCGGGAGATCGCCGACGCGGTGCCGCGCGCCACGCTCGTCGAACTCCCCGGGGCCTCGCACCTGGCACCGGCGCAGTGCCCGGAAGGGGTACTCACCGCCCTGCGGGCGCATCTCGACGGGGGTGCCAAGCGGGGCATGGAGGTGCGGCGCGAGGTTCTCGGGGATGCGCACGTGGACCGGGCGCAGGCCCGGCAGACACCGTTCACCGCCCGCTTCCAGGACTTCATCTCGCGCTACGCGTGGGGCGAGATCTGGACCGACCCGACGCTCAGCCGCCGCGAGCGCAGCATGATCACGCTGACGGCGCTGGTCGCCCACGGCCACTACGAGGAACTGGCCATGCACGTCCGCGCGGCGCGGCGCAACGGTCTCACGCCGGAGGAGATCGGGGCCGTACTGCTCCAGACGGCCGTGTACTGCGGGGTACCGGCGGCGAACTCGGCCTTCGCGACGGCTCAGCGGGTGCTGGCGGAGGAAGCGGAAGGGTGACCCCGGCAGGGACAGGCGCGGGGTGTGGCGATGTGCCTACGGTAGGGGCATGTCGACCATCCTGATCACGGGTGCCACCTCCGGTCTCGGCCGTCACGTCGCCTTCGAGCTGGTCCGCTCCGGCCACACCGTCCTCGCCCACGGCCGTGACCCGGGCCGTACCGGGAGTCTGGTGGAGGAGCTGCGGTCCGAGGGCGAGGCCGAGGGCTTCGTCGCCGACCTGGCCTCACTGGCACAGGTGCGCGCGCTGGGAGCGGAGGTGGCCAAGGCCCACCCCGGACTCGACGTGCTGATCAACAACGCGGGTGTGGGCGCCGGTTCACCGGGATCCGGGCGAGAGCTGAGCGCCGACGGGCATGAACTCCGTTTCGCGGTCGACTACTTGGCGCCGGTGACGCTGACGCGGGCCCTGCTGCCGACCCTCAGGGCGAACGCCCCGGCCCGGATCGTCAACGTGGGGTCGGTCGGCCAGGAGCCGCTCGACTTCGACGACCCGGAGTTCACGCGCGGCTATGCGGGCTTCGCCGCGTACTGCCGTGCCAAGTTCGCCCTGGCGGCCCACACCTTCGGCCTGGCCGAGGAGTTGGCGGGCACGGGTGTCGCCGTGAACGTCCTCCACCCGGCGACCTTCATGGACACGGCGATGGTCAGGGAGGGCGGAGTGGCCCCCTGGTCGACGGTGGCGGACGGAGCTCCGGGGGTGCTCGCACTGGCTACGCGGGACTTGGGATCGGGCGGCTACTTCGACGGGACGAGTCCGGCGCGGGCGCACCAGGAGACGTATGACAAAGAGGTGCGAAAGCGGCTGGCGACGCTGACGGACCGACTCCTCGCGCTGTAGCTCCCCAGGGGCGCGGGGAACCGCGCGACCAGCCCGCACGGTGCGGCAGCCGCACGACTCACCGCAGCCCCCGCCCCGTCTCCAGCACCTCCCTGGCCTGCGCCGCCAACCCGTCCGCCCCACACGAACGCGCCAGTGCCAGACCACGGTTGAGCTCAGCCACGGACCGCGCCGCGATCCCGTACTCGACCCGCGCCGCCGCATGCTCGTACTGGCAGGGCGACGCCTCCAGGTACCCCACCGCCTGGGCGGCGAGCCGCACCGCCCGCTGCCCCGTCTCCAGCGCGGCGGCACACCGCAGCGCCTCGCCGATCGCCGTGTCCGTACCGAGCCGCTCGGCACGGCGACGCACGTCCTTGGCCAACTGGGCGGCCCGCACCGGGTCTTCGCCGGCGAGTGCCCGGGCGAGATCGACGGCCCACGGCACCAGCACCGGATTGTGGTGCCCCCGGACCGCCGCCGCCTTCTCCGCGGCGTCCAGTTCGTTGATCCCTTCCTTCGTCCTGCCGACGGCCAGCAGCAGCCGCCCCCGCACGGACCGCGGATCGGGCAGCACGATCGTGGACGGATACGGCGGCGCGAAGCCGTACTGCTCGGCGATCGCCCATGCCTCCTCGACATGCCCGCGCGCGAGCAGCGTGTCCACGAGGTTGCAGGTCGCCGACCAGTACAGCGGCAGTCCTCGTCCCACCCGCTCGGCGAGTCGCAGGGACTCGCGCAGGGAGGTCTCCGCCTCCCTGAGCCGCCCGCGCCGGCGGTGGGCGAGGCCGACGTAGGCGTGGGCGAGCGCGAGGTGGCCGCCGCTCCAGCCGGCCGACTCGTAGGTGCGCAGGGCGTCGGTGTACAGGGTCTCGGCGCGGTCGAGCCGGTCCGTGAAGGCGTACGCGCTGGCCAGCATCAGCGGCAGTTCGAGACCCCACTCGGTGTCGGTCCAGCCCAGTCCGGGCGCGAGGAGGCCGTTGACGAGGGCGCGGTCGCACACCTCGGCGATCTCCTCGGCGCTCTCGCCGCGGGCCATCGCGTCGAAGCCGCGCAGGATGAGCAGCGCCCGCTCGGAGTTGTCCCGGCCGGTGCAGGTGGCGGCCAGCGCGGCGAGGCGCTCGGAGCGCGCCGGGGAGGTGGCCTCGCCCGGGTAGAGCCCCTCCCAGGTGTACTGCACGGCCTGGAGGCGGAGCCGGGCCGGGCCCTCCTCGTGCCGGGCGGCCTCCGCCTCGACCGTGCGGACCGCCTCCTCCAGCTGGTTGTTGTGCATGAGCGCCTGGGACAGGCGGATGACGGCGTCCACCCGGGCGGAGCCCTCCAGGCCGGGCATGGCGAGCGCGGTCTGGAGGTGGCCGATGGTCTTGGCGGGGGCGGTCAGCAGGGTGGCGCAGCCGAGTTCAAAGAGCACGCGCGCGTGGATCTCGGGTGCCGGGGGCTCCACCAGGGCGCGCTCCAGGCAGCGCCGAGCGGCGTCGGGGGCGCCGACGAGGAGGTGTTCGCGGGCGGCCTCACGCAGCTGCTCGACGAGTTCCTCGTCGTCGTCCGGGTGGACCTTGAGCAGGTGCCGGGAGGCGGCCGCGGCACCGAGCCCGGAGTCGGTGACGAGTTGGGCGGCGATGCCGTGCATGGCGGTGCGCAGGGCGTCGGGGATGGAGTCGTAGACGGCGGTGGCGATCAGCGGGTGCACGAACTCCAGCTCGCCGCCCTCCGCCCCGGAATCGGTCAGGATGCGGGCGTTGCGCAGCAGTTCGGCGCAGAGCGTCGCCTTGTCCGGCTTCAGGGTGGCGAGCCTGGCCACCAGGTCGACGGAGATGTCGGCGCCGAGGATCGCGGCCGCCCAGGCGAACCGGGTGGCGTCGATGCCGAGTTCCTCCAGGCGGGCGACGAGTCCGCCGCCGCGGGCCGAGCGGTTCAGCTCGCGCAGTTCGTTCGCCGAGGCCTCGCTGGGCTCCATCTCGCTGTCCCGGACCTTGGCGAGGAGCTCGACGGTCTCGTACGGGTTGCCGCCGGTGACGGCCCACACCTCGCGACAGAAGGGGGCGTCGGCGTGCTCGCCCAGGGTGGCGCGGGTGAGCCCCGCGGCGGCGTCCGGGGTGAGGGCGCTGAGGTGGGTGACGGGGCGGCCCGCGGCGGAGGCGACCGTTTCCAGGAGGCGGGCACTCTCGGTGGTGGCCTCGCCGGGGCGCCGGGCCACCACGACCAGGACGGACAGGTCGTCCAGGCGCTCGGCGAAAGCGGCGAGCCAGCGCAGGGTCTCCTGGTCGGCCCATTGGGCATCGTCGACCATCAGCACGAGCGGCCAGTCCCGGCGGGCCAGTCGGCGCATCGCGGCGACCAGCCCGTCGCACACACCCTGCGGGTCGGCCTGCCGCTCGCCCGGGTCCGCGATGCCGAGCGCGGGGCCGGCGATGTCGTACCAGTCGCCGAGGTACTCGCGGGCCTCCTGGGGCATCAGCGACAGGAGGGCGGGCTGGAGCAGTTGCCGTACGACGTTGAAGGGGACGGACCTGAGGGTCTCGCCGCCGCGGGCCGACCAGACCGTGCAGCCGCGCGCCTCGGCAATGCGGCGGGTCTCGGCCAGCAGAGCGGTCTTGCCGAAGCCCGCCTCGCCGCGGATCACCAGCACACTGCCCGAGGACGCGCGGCCCGCGCACAGGGACTCGATCGCCCGCTCCACGGCGGCGAGTTCCTCGTCACGCTCCCACAGCGAGGCCGGGGCGGCCGCAATGGGCCGTACCTCCGTCATCCCGCTACCTCCCCAAGTCGCCCGAATGACGTACGGATCTCGAGCGTAGCCGTCCGGGTGCGGAAGCGGAGTGTGGTCGGGGTACCTGTTGCCTTGGCGGGTGACCTGCGGTACGGGCAGGCGACGCGCCCCGCCCGTGACCCCCGCGGACCGGTCTGACCATCAGTCAGGTCATGCACCGGGGGCGCGCTTCAGGGGTTTGTCTGCGGGCGGGGAGTTCAGGTGGGCGGTGCGGTGATGGCGGATTCCGCTGCGCCGGGGTGACGGTGAGGCAGCCGGCCGGGCACGGCCCACGACGCCGCTGACGACAAGTCGAGAGAAACCGCGGCGCGGACCAGGTCGCCGCGGCGATCGCGCTCGGCGCCGTGTGACCGGCGGCCGCCCAGCCCATGATCCACCCCGTGCCGAGCGCGACGCCGCGGGCCGAATGGTCTCCGGCTGCGGCGGCTCGCGAGGGAACGAGCGGTGCGCCTCGTGCCGGAGTGACCGTCGGCGCCGTGCAGGGGCTCGACCGGATCCGGCCGACGCCCCTCTCATCCCTCTTTCACCGAGGGCTCATACGGTGGGGGCATGACGCAGGAGACTCCCCCCGGGTGGTACCCCGATCCCGGGCAGACAAGTGACGGTCCCGCCGCCGAGCGCTGGTGGGACGGCAAGGCGTGGACGGAGCGGACCCGGCCCGCCGGATCGGCCGCCGCATGGGGTCCCCCGGAACAGGTCGCGAGCCCCGGGGACGCCGGGCAGTACCCGGCCTATCCGCCGTATCCCGCCCAGCCACCCACCGGATCGCGGCGCGGCCGTACGGGCATAGCCGTGGCGGTGGCGGTCGTGGTCCTGGCGAGCATCGGCGTGGGCGTGTACGCGCTGGCCGACAACGGCAGCGGCAACGACGACACCGCCACCTCGCAGGGGCCGGGCGGCCAGGGCGGCCCCGGCGGCACGGGGGGCCAGGGCGGGCCCTTCGGCGGCAACGGCGGCTCCGGGGGCAGCGGGGGCTCCGGGGGCGCGTCGCCCTCCCCGCAGGGATCGGAGGCGCCGAAGATCGAGAGCGGTTCGGTGACCGACTCGATCGACGGGATCAGCCTTCCCATCCCGGACGGCTGGTACGGCCAGGAGATCTCGGCCGGCGCGTCCGTGACCTCGAACGACTCCTACGCCTGCCCGGGCGACACCTCCCATAAGTGCACGAAGGGCGGTGCCTACTCGGCGCCCGCCCTGGCGCTCGGCACCAAGGGCAGCACGGCCGAGCAGATCGCCAAGGCCGACATCGAGGCGAACGCCGAGCAGTCCTACGGCGGCAAGACCTACGGCTCGATCACCTCGCACGACGTGCTCGGCTCCCAGGCGGTGACCGTGGCGGGGCAGAAGGGCTACCGGGTCCGCTGGAAGGCGGTCACCAGCAAGGGCTCCGACGGCTATGTCGAGTCCCTGGCCTTCCCGTCCCCGGCCAACCCGCAGCAGATCGTCGTGGTCCGCTTCGGTGTCGACGTCGAAGAGGGCCAGACCGTGATCGACGACATCACCAAGGGGATCAAGGTGTCGACGGGCGGCGGCAGCGGCCAGGGCGTCTGACAGCCGGTCCCCGGACACCAATCGGCCGGGTGGGGCGCCTCTCCGCTCGAGAGGAACCCCACCCGGCCGGGGGGTGCGCGCCGCCCCCGTCCCCACGGTGCGGCGCGAGCAGGTCACCGTCCAGTCATCCCGTGGACGGCGGCCTGGGTCTCAGGTCAGACCGAGCGTCGGTAGTACGGCGGCCTCCACGAAGCGGACCAGGTAGTCCGGATCGGCGTACTCCCCCTCGATGACGGGGCGGGCGCGGATGACGCCGAACATCTGGGCAGGCACGTACTCCAGCGCCGGGTGCCCGGTGGCGATCTCACCCCGGTCGACCCCGCGCTGGAGAATGTGCCTGAGCGCGGCGATCTCCGGCTCGACCAGCGCCTCACGCAGGGCCTGCGCGAGCTCCGCGTCCTGCGTGACGGCATGACCGAGCGCCTGGAGGAGCTTGGTGTCCTGCATCGACCACCGGCCCGCGGCCCGGGCGGCCTCGCGCAGGTCGTCGGCGAGCGATCCGGTGTCGATCCCGTCGAACTTCGACCTGCGGCGGGAGCGCAGAGCGGCCACCACGAACTGGGGTTTGGTCTTCCACTGCCGGTAGAGGGTGGACTTGCTGCAGCGGGTGCTGGCGGCGACGCCCTCCATGGTCACGGCTTCATATCCGCACTCGCGGACCTGTTCGAGCACGGCGTCGAAGAACTCCTGCTCACGCTCGGGCGTGATCTTGGAGCGGCGCGAGGCGGCGACCGTCTCCGGTCCGTCCGCGGCCTGCGACGTCATCAGCTCTTCCCTTCACTCGCTCCGACGGCGGGCCTGCTGCGCGGCCGCCGCGTTTCATTCCCGGATTCCAGTGTGTCGTATGTCTATCGATACGCCAGTGTACCGGTACCCGGTCGTATCGGTACACTGACGTATCGGTACGATGTCGTATCGATGAGTTTCGGAATCAGGACGAGTCATCACCTTGTTCGGATTCAGTACCGCACCACCGCCAGCGAAAGGGCCGGGGGAATGAATGCCCGCACCGAGCCTTCAGAAGCGGAGCAGAGCGCGACAGCGCGGCCGCCGCTCGTCCGTGAGCTCCTGCTCGTCGTAGGACTCTTCCTCGTCTACAAGTTCGGCCGGCAACTGGTCACGGGCCACACCACCGAGGCCTACCGCAACGCCGACCGCGTCTGGGACTGGGAGCGTGCCCTGCACCTGCCGGGAGAGGGCTCGGTGCAGTCGCTGCTGCTGCACGGCGACACCCTCGCGCACCTCGCGAACACCTACTACGCGACCGTCCACTTCCCGGCCACGGTCGCCTTCCTGGTCTGGCTGTACCTGAAGCGCCCGGCCCACTACGTCTGGGCCCGCCGCGTCCTCGCCGGCCTCACCGGCGCCGCTCTGGTGCTGCACCTCGTCTTCCCGCTGGCCCCGCCGCGGATGCTGGCCGCGGCCGGCCTGGTCGACACCGCGAAGCTCTACGGCCCTTCCGTGTACGGCCCGCCGCAGACCGACACCCTCTCCAACCAGTTCGCCGCGATGCCCTCGCTGCACTTCGGCTGGGCCCTGATGGTGGCGATCGGCCTGATCGTGGCCACCCGCTCCCGTTGGCGCTGGCTGTGGCTGCTGCACCCGCTGGTCACCCTGGCCGTCATCGTCGGCACGGCGAACCACTACTGGATGGACGCGATCGTGGCGACCGCCCTGCTCGGCGTCGCCCTGGCGGTCATTCGCCCCCAGACTTCGTCCGGGGGGACCCCCATCTCGCTTCGCTCCCCGCACCGGACGGCCACGACCGCCGGCCGGGCGCAGGAGAAGCTCGCCCCGGCCGAACCCAAGAAGAACGTCCTGGCCGGAGCGGGCCGATGAATGCCACCCTGCTCGCTCTCGCGCTCTCCCTGCTCTCCTCCGTCGCCTACGCGGCCGCCGCCGTCGCCCAGGAACGCCTCGCCTCCCGCAACCCCGGTTCCGGTGTGCTGCGGATGCTGGGCTCGGGCGCCTGGTGGGGGTCGGTCGGGCTCAACGCGGCGGCCGCGCTGCTGCATGTCGTCGCCCTCAAGTACGGGCCCCTGACCGTGGTCCAGCCGCTCGGCGCCCTCACCCTGGTCGCCGCGGTGCCGCTGGGCGCGCGGATCGCCGGGCGCCGGGTCGGCGCGACGGAGTGGCGGGGCACCGCCTACACGCTGGCCGGCCTCGCCGCGATCCTGGTGGTGGCGTCGGGGTCCGCACCCGGCAAGGTGCTGAGCACGACCGAGGCGGTCGCGGTGGCGGCGGCGACGGCGGCCCTGATCGGCCTGCTGGCCCGTCCGGGCGCCCGGCCCGGGATACGGCACGCGTCGGCGTCCGGGGTCGCCTCGGGGGTGGCCTCCGCGCTCACCCAGACGGTGACGGTGGCCGCGACGGACCGCTCCCAGTCGCTGCTCAGCGTCCAGGTGATCGGCGTGGCCCTGCTCGTCGCCGCCTTCGCGGCGGGCGGACTCCTGCTCTCCCAGACCGCCTACCGTGACGGCCTGGGCGCCCCGCTCGCGGTGGTGACCCTGTCCAACCCGCTGGCCGCGGCGGTCATCGGCCTCTCCCTGCTGGGCGAGGGCCTGCGGGGCGGCGCGGCGGGTGTGCTGCTCGCCCTGGCGGGAGCGGGCCTGGCGGCCTGGGGTGTGGTGCTGCTGACCCGGACGCCCCCGGTCCCGGCGGACGAGGAGCACCCGGTGGCGGCGGTGCTGGCGCTGGAGCCTTCGACGGCCTCCGTGGAACCGGCCCTGCGGGACATCGGTGTGCCCCGGCAGTCGGAGCCGGGGCACCTCACACCGCTGTAGGGCGGTCGGCGGCGGGATCGCTCAGCCGAACCCGCGGGCGTCCTGCTTCAGCGCCGTGTCGACCGTCAGCGCGGTGGCGACGACCAGACTCAGCAGCGGTTCGGGCAGCTGGTAGTGGATCTGCAGCACGTAGTTGTCCGCGGTCGTGAACATCGTCTTGGCGAGTCCCTCCCACGTCTTCGTGATCCGGGCGACCTCGTTCTCCGTGTGGTCGACGATCGCGAAGTTCCAGGCGCGCCAGTTCTCCGCCTTGATCGCCCCGACCTGCTGGCCGTTCACCATCAGCGCGAAGTTGATCTTTCCGATCATGTTCTGCTGGACGATCTCACCGACCGGCGAACCGTCCGGACGCTCCACGATCACGCGCGACTTGAAGATCTTCCCCGGCCGGGTCAGCAGCATGACCGGCTGCCCGTGGGCGTCGCGGATCTCCAGCTTGATCTTCATGAACTGATCGATGCTGTAGAAGAACCGCACGATCTTCCGGAAGGCACTCTGCCCGACCTGGCTGACGGAGCCGAGCTGGTTGCCGTTCTGGTCCATGACCTTGTACTCGTTGGTCAGCTCGATCAGCTTGGCCTTCTGGTTGACCACGAGCACCGGCTCGGTGAACAGCGTGCCGCCGCCCGCACCGCCCCCGGTGACCCCGGCCTGCTGCTGCACCTGACGCTGCACGCGCTGGTCGGGACCGGCCGACTGCTGGGGCATCTGCGGCGCCTGCTGGACCGGTGGGGCCAGCACGGCCTGAGCCTGGGCCTGCCCCGCCCCCTGCTGGTCCGGGTGGGTGTGCTGCGTCCACTGCGCCCCGTCCCAGTACCGGAGCGTCTGTGCCGCTCCGTGCGGGTCGGGGTACCAGCCTGCAGGTGTGTTCGAATGCGTGGTCACCGGGGCACACTACCCCGGGACCACTGCGATCCGGCCGGGTGGA
The DNA here is from genome assembly GCF_040606035.1 of Streptomyces sp. NPDC005483. Taxonomy (NCBI): domain Bacteria; kingdom Bacillati; phylum Actinomycetota; class Actinomycetes; order Kitasatosporales; family Streptomycetaceae; genus Streptomyces; species Streptomyces sp. NPDC005483. The sequence continues at coordinate 108,731 of NZ_JBEXEA010000001.1, read as the reverse complement.
CGACGACTCCTCGTACGCCTTTACCTGGTGATGACGGCGGGGTCGCTCACCCCGGGACGCCCGTTCTCGACATGTCCGGCGAATCGCCTCAGGAACGCCGGGTCGGCGTCGGAGGTGACCGTGAGGTCGTACCAGCGACGGCTCTTGGCGAGGCCGAAGGTGTGCCGGACGGTGGCACCGGCCCGCACGGTGAAGGTCCTCGCGGGGTCGCCGTAGCCGCTCACGACCTTCAGACGGACCGTGCCGGAGCCCTTGTTGGTGAAGGTCAGCTCGACGTCGTCGCCGGTGTGGCCGGCGGTGACCTCGGGTCCGGCGGTCTTGTTCGGCCCCTTGAATACGCGCAGGAAGCCGGCCGGTCCGTGCACGGTCAGGTCGTACGACCCCTTGGAGTACGCCGAGTTCCAGGTGTCCGAGACGGTCCGGCCGGCCTCGGTGGTGTAACTCCAGGGCCCGTCGGTGCGGTTGCCGGAGGTCACCAGGAAGGCGGCACCGGCCTTGGCGCCCGAGGCGAAGGTGAGCGTGAACCTGCCGTTCTTCGCGTCCACCGAACCGTCCACGCGCGGGGCGTACTTGAGCGGGCGGGCGGGGCGCAGGCCGCGCTCCTGCTTCGGCAGGGCGCCGACGGCCGGCGGGACGGGGACGTAGTCGGGGTGGCGATCGCGGTCCGGCGGCTCGTAGCCGTCGGTGTCCGGGAGGGCGACCGGCTTGGTGTCCCGGTGGGAGAAGTCGAAGGCCGAGGTCAGGTCCCCGCAGACCGCGCGCCGCCAGGGCGAGATGTTGGGCTCGTGGACGCCGAAGCGCCTCTCCAGGAAGCGGATGATGGAGGTGTGGTCGAGCGTCTCGGAGCAGACGTAACCACCCCTGCTCCAGGGCGAGACGACGAGCATGGGCACGCGCTGGCCGAGCCCGTAGGGGCCGGCCGGGTGGCTGCTGTCGCCCTTGTACACGTCGAGGGCGGGGTCGGCCGTGGACTTGCCCTGGGCCGCCGAGCCGGGCGGGAACGCGGGGACCACGTGGTCGAAGAAGCCGTCGTTCTCGTCGTAGGTGATGAACAGGGCCGTCTTCGCCCACACCTTCGGGTCGGAGGTGAGCGCGTCCAGGACCTGGGCGATGTACCAGGCACCGTAGTTGGCGGGCCAGTTGGGGTGCTCGGTGAAGGCCTCGGGGGCGACGATCCAGGAGACCTGGGGCAGCTTCCCGGCCTTCACGTCGGCCTTGAGCTGGTCGAAGTAGCCCTCGCCCTTGGTGTAGTCGGTGCCGGTGCGGGCCTTGTCGTACAGCGGGTCGCCGGGCTTGGCGTTGCGGTACTGGTTGAAGTAGAGCAGGGAGTTGTCGCCGTAGTTGCCGCGGTAGGCGTCCTGGATCCAGCCCCAGGAGCCGTTCGCGTCGAGGCCGTCGCCGACGTCCTGGTAGATCTTCCAGGAGACTCCGGCCTTCTCCAGGCGCTCGGGGTAGGTCGTCCAGCCGTAGCCGACCTCGTCGTTGCCGAGGACCGGGCCGCCGCCCTGGCCGTCGTTGCCCGTGTAGCCCGTCCACATGTAGTAGCGGTTCGGGTCGGTCGAGCCGATGAACGAGCAGTGGTAGGCGTCGCAGACGGTGAAGGAGTCGGCGAGGGCGTAGTGGAAGGGGATGTCCTCGCGGGTCAGGTACGCCATGGTCGTGGACCCCTTGTTCGGGACCCATTTGTCGTACTTGCCCCCGTTGAAGGCGGCATGTCCGTCGTTCCAGCCGTGCGGGAGGTCCTGGATGAACTGCATGCCCAGGTCGTTCGCCTCGGGGCGGAAGGGCAGGATCTCCTTGCCGCTCTTGTCCGTCTGATGCCAGACGGACTTGCCGTTCTCCAGGGCGACCGGCCGCGGGTCGCCGAAGCCGCGCACACCCCTGAGCGAGCCGAAGTAGTGGTCGAAGGACCGGTTCTCCTGCATCAGGACGACGACGTGCTCGACGTCCTCGATCGTCCCCGTGCGGTGGTGGGCCGGCAGGGCGGCGGCGCGCTGGATGCTGTTCGACAGGGCGGTGAAGGCGGTGGTGGCGCCCGCCAGTTGGAGGAATCTGCGCCGGTTGACGTCGGACATGAGTGAGGGAACCTCTCAATCCTGCGCATCGATGGCCCGAAGGTGACGGAAGGTGCGCGCAGCGAGTGTTCCAAGAGCAACAAACGTCAGGGAAGGGCCCGGTGGCGCTGATGTGAAAGTCGCGGGTACGTGAGGGGTGGCCGGACCTCGACCGGAGAATCGGTTCGTCACTGATCCGTCCGCAGCTCCCGGAGACCGCCCACGCGGGGCTGCCCCGCCAGCGCCCGCTTCGCCACCGCCGTCCCCGATCTCAGCGCGGCCACCGGATCGGCGGCCTCGTCCAGTTCGATCAGCACCGTGTCCGCGCCCGGCGTACGGGACATCGCGTCCGCCCAGCCCCGCCAGTCGACGATCCCCGCGCCCAACTCCGCCATGTACGGCTGCTGTCGCGCGTACACCGTGTCGTCGATCGTGAGGTGGACGTCGATCGGGGCGACCGCGTCCTTCCAGTGGGCCAGGGCGATGCGCGGGGCGTGGCGGCGGGCGACGGCGACCGGGTCGCCGCCGCCCAGGGCGATGTGGCAGGAGTCGGGGCACAGCGACACATGGCGCGGGTCGGTCAGGGCCATGAACAGGTCGATGTCCCGCTCGTACCAGAGGGTGCTGTGGGACTCGGTGTGAAAGGCCAGCCGCACCCCGTACCGGGACACCGCCTCGCCGACCACGTGCGCGATGTCGGCCATGCGCGTCATGTAGGCGGCGTCGACGAAGAAGGGCGGCCGGGTGCCGTACGTCGTCCTCATCGGCAGCCCGGTGACGAGGACTTCGGCGCCCATCCCGGCGAGGAAGGCGGCACGGCGCTCGGCGTCGGCGACGATCGCGGGAAGATGGTCGCCGTGCCGCCAGTCGGGGGCGTCGCTGTCGGCGACGAAGGCGCTGACCACGGCCAGGCCCCGCGCGGACAGTTCGCGGCGGAAGACCTCCGCGCTGCCGAAGGCGCGCAGGGCCGAATTCATGTCCCCGGGCGCGAACGTCAGCTCGATGCCGGTGACCTCGGTCTCGGCGAGGGTGTCCATCACCCGCTGCCAGAAGCGGTCCGGATGCTCCGCGGCCCAGGCGCGGACCGCGTCGGCGGAGTCCAGGTCCCAGAACCCGGGGTGGTAGAAGGTGATGACGTCCGTCGCGAACCGCGGGCTCACTCCGCTCCCCCGCGCGCGTTGTAGACGACGACCTCGTCGGACTCGTCCACCGCCTTGCGGTAGCCCCGGAACACCGCGAGCGCCTCGTCCCTCAGGACATCGCCCACGACCTCGATGCCACGGGCCTCGAACTGCCCGGCCCAGTCCGCTCCGAGCGGTCCCTCGTCGAACGTGGTGATCTCCTCCAGTTCCGGGCCCTCCCCCGCGACCACCAGGCCGCGCACCCCGGACCACATCGTGGCGCCGTAACACTGCACGCAGGGGCGCCAGTTGACGACCAGTTCGTGAGCGGGCAGGCCCTCGCCGCCGAGGTCCCAGCTGCCGGTCGCGGTCTGGGCGAGGCCGAGGGCGACGACCTCGGCGTGCGCGCTGGAGACTCCGGTGGACAGGACGACGTTGACGCCGACGGAGACGATCCGGCCGGACTCGCGCTCGGCGACGAGAGCCGCGAACGGACCGCCGTTGCCCTCACGCCAGTTGCGGTCGGCGAGGCGGTGCACGAGCCGCATCCGGTCCTCGCGGGACGGGACGACGGCGGGCACGTCCGCGAGTTCGTCGTCGATCCAGGCGGGCAGGGCCACGCGGTATTCCTTGGCGATGTCGATCACTGTGCTGTTCCTCTCGGATGGTTCAGGTACGTGCGGTGACGGCACGGGCGGCCCGTACCGCGGTGACGGCGCCGGTCAGGGTGACGTTGGCGGCCATCGCCGTGGGGACGACTCCGTTGCCCGCCAGATACAGGTTGTCGAACCCCCACACCCTGCCGTCCGGGTCGACGACGCTGGTGCCGTCGTCGGTGACGCCTGCCCGGACCGTGCCGGTGAGATGCAGGGACGAGCCCGGCGGAAGAACCGTGGCCTCGGTCGCGGGGTCGAAGGGCCCGAACTCCTCGGCGACGCGGCGGACTTCGTCCAGCGCCCGCCGGATCAGGGTGCGGTCGGCGTCGGAGTAGCCGAACTCGACCCGGATACGGGGCATGCCGGCCAGGTCGGTCTCGCGCGCCGAGAACACCAGCCGGTTCTCGGGGCGCGACTCGACGGGGACGTACAGCGACAGGCCGACGGAGTGCGCGAGGGGCCGTCCGGCCTCGTCGACGTAGGTGCGGTTCATGATCTGGCCGTGGAAGGGCTGGGCGGGTCCGTTGCACGGCAGCCACAGCGAGTCCGTGCTGAACTCGCCGGGGCGCGGCAGAGGCAGGGCGTCGAGGTCGAGGCCGAACCGGTCGAGGTCGAGCAGGACGCGGGCGGTGACGAAGGCGTGCTCGTTGAGGTGACGGCCCAGGGACCTGGGCCGGATGCCGGAGGCGAACAGGAGTTGCGGGGTGCGCAGGGCGTCCGCGCACACCACCACGGCGTCGGCCCGGAGTTCGGACTCGGTGCCGTCGGTGACGCGGCGCAGGCGGGCTCCGGTGACCCGGCCGGCGTCCTGGACGAGGGCGGTCACGAGCGTGCCCGTGAGCAGGGTGAAAGCCGGGTCGCCGCCCGCCGCGAGCGCGGGGAAGATCGTCCCGGGTGCCGTGCGGGGCATGGGGCCCGAGGGGGTGGGGGTGACGGCCATGGGCATGGGCTGCGGGGCCCGGTCGGCGGGGCCGATGCCGCCGTAGCGTCGGCGCAGCACGTCGAGGACGAGTTCGCCGACCTTGGTCGGGCCGATCGCGGCGGGGGTGACGGCTAGGAGTCCGCGTGCGGTGTCGAGGTCGGCCGCCCAGGCGTCGGGATCACCGAAGTCGAAGACCTCCTCCGCTGCGGGCCACGGGGTCGCGGCGGTCCAGTGGACGCCCATGCCGCCCGTGTTCCAGGCGAGCGCTGCCTGCGGCATCGCCTCGGCGTCCTGGCCGAAGGCGAGCGCGTGGAACATGCCGGGGGTGAGGTCGGTGAGTTCGGCCGCGACCTCGCGGACCACCTCCGCTCCCGTGTACATGCCCTGGATGCCGGTGGCGACCTTCTCGTTGTAGCGGGACCACAGGTCGGGGTCGTCGAGGTCGTGCAGGTGCCGTCCTGGGGTGCCGCCGATCGGGGTGCCGCCGTCGGCCATGGTGATGTGCAGCGCCGGATCGCTCTCGCGCAGCAGGCGGGCCACGAGGGCTCCCATGATGCCGCTGCCCACGATGAGGACGCGGGTGCGGGGGGTGTGGGTCAACTGGGGCTCCGAGTACGAGTGTTGTGGGGGTCAGTCGACCGGGACGAGCGGGCCGAACAGTTCGGTGTCCATGCGGTCCAGGGCGAGTTTCACCGCGCCGACGAGCGGGGCGTCCTGGCCGAGGGCGGTGGCGCGCAGTTCGACCGCGGGGGTGCGGGCGGCCCGCAGCGCGGCCCGCACGCGGGGCAGCAGGACGTCGGCCGCGTCCTCCAGGCCGCCGCCGAGGACGATCAGCGAGGGGGCGACCGTCCAGGACAGGGTGGTGAGGATCGACGCGATGTTCTCCACGAACTCGTCGACCTCGGCGAGCGCGGCGGTGTCACCGGCCCGGGCCGCTTCGAACCGGGCGAGGGCGAAGGCGCGTTGGCCCGGAAGCGGTGAGGTGAGTGCGGCGACGGGCCGGTCCTCGACCGACCCGGCCGGCATCGAGGGTGCCTCGACGATCTCGCCCGCGGCACCGTCGAGGCCGCGGTGCACGGCCCCCCGGATGAGGATGCCGAGGCCGGTCCGGTTCCCGAGCATCGCCCAGACGACGTTGTCGTGATCGGCGGCCACTCCCCGCCAACGCTCCGCCAGCGCACCGAGGTTGGTGTCGTTGTCGGCGAACCAGGGCACGGGGAGGCGGCGGCCGAGCTCCTCGGGCAGGTGCACGCCCTCCCAGCGAGTGGTGTGCACCAGGCGCCGTACCACTCCTTCGTCGTCGATGGCACCGCCGCCCGCGACGGCCCCGGCGCGCAGCCGCTCCAGCGAGCCACCGGCGTCGTCGAGGGCCTGAAGGACCAGTTCGGCGGCGTCGTCGAGGGTGGTGCCCGGGTCCTTGTAGGCGCGCAGCGGCCGGTGTGCCCGGCCGAGGATCTGGCCGCGCACGTCGGCGACGACGGCGGAGACATCCACGGTGGTGATGCGTACCGCCGCCAGCAGGGCGTGTTCGGCGCGCAGTGCGTAGCGGCGGGCCGGGCGTCCGGCGCAGCCGCTGTTGGGCAACCGGTCGAGTTCGGCGACCCAGCCCGCCTCGACGAGCGAGTCCAGGATCAGCTCGATCGTACGACGGGACAGGCCGGTCTGCCCGGCGAGTTCGGTGAGTTTGCGCGGCCCGGCCGACACCGCCAGCGCTCGCAGGATCACTGAGGTGTTGACCCGCCGTACGGCGCTCTGGTTCATGCCGGCCGTCAGCACGCGTCCCCTCCCGTCACCGGGTCGTACGCGCCCCGGGTGTCGGCTGCGAGCGGTCGGCCGTAGGTACGGGCCGGGTCGCCGGGCCGGCCGACCGCTCTCCCCCAGGCCGGTGTCTCGCCGCGGACGAAGGCGACGAGGTCGGCGTGCATGCGGGTGGCCAGCTCCGCGGGCGGGTTCGGGCCGAGCGCCTCGGGGACGCCCGGTGCGTCGAGGACGTCGAAGAAGAAGGGGAGGTCGACGCAGTGGACGGCGCCGCCGAGGATCGGGGAGGGCCATTCGAAGGAGTACAGCCAGGTACCGGCGGGTGTCTCGCGGCGGGCGGCCGCGGTACGGGGGCAGGCGGAGCGGAACAGGGTGTCCGTGATGCGGGTGCCGGCCGCGCGCGCCTCCTGATCGCTGTCGCCGTCGAACTCGTCTCCCGTGGCGCCGAGCAGCAGCGGCACGTCCTGTCCGTGTACGGCCAGCCCCTCGGCGAGCGGCACCGGCAGGATGTCGTCGCCGACGACCGGGCCGAGCACGAGTACGCCGTCGTCGCCACGCAGGTCGAGGACGCCACGCTGGAGCAACTCCGATGCGCAGGTGGCGAATCCGGCCCGCGTGGGCGGCACGCCCAGTCGCTCCCCGAGCCGGGTCAGGAACTCGCGTGCCCGGGCCGCGTCCACCTCGAACAGGCCGCCGGACAGACTGACCGCCCGCTGGAACAGCCCCCGCCCGGCGGGTGACGACAGCAGCGCGAGCACCGCCGCTCCCCCGGCCGACTGTCCCGCGACGGTGACCCGGTCGGGGTCCCCGCCGAACGCGGCGATGTTCCGCCGCACCCAGTCCAGCGCGAGCAGCAGGTCCCGCACTCCCAGATTGGTGGAAACGTCGTTCAGTACGGCGAACCCGTCGACGCCGAGCCGGTGGCCGACGACGACGGTGACGACACCGTCGCGGGCGAAGGCCCGGCCGTCGTACCAGGGGCTGGCGGGGCTCCCGGCGAGGAACCCGCCGCCGTGGATCCACACGAACACCGGGCAGCCGTCCGCCTCGGGGGCGGTGAGGGAGACGTTCAGCACGTCGTCGCCCGCGACCGACGGTTCCGGGATCGTGGTCACGGCGGACAGCGGCACGCGTTGCGCGGTGGCGCCGGGGCGGGTGGCGTCGTACGGCGTCGTGAAGCGCCCGCACGGGACCGGCACGGCGAATCTCCGTGGTCCGGTGGGCGCTTCGGCGTACGGAACGCCCAAGAAGCGCCGTACGCCCTCGTGTTGCCGCCCGACGACCGTGCCGGCCGGGGCCTGGACCGTGACCGTCGTGCTCATCGCAGCCCCGTCCCCGCGATGCCCTGCACGAAGTACCGCTGCAGGAAGAGGAAGAGCACCAGCACCGGCAGCATCACGACGATCGCTCCGGCGAGCAGCAGGCCGTAGTCGGTGACGTGGGCGGCGGCCTGGCTGGTGGCGGCGAGGCCGACCGGGAGGGTGTAGGTGGACATGCTCTGGGCGACGACCAGCGGCCAGATGAAGTTGTTCCAGGAGTTGAGGAACGACATGATCGTGATCGTGGCGACGGCGGGTCCGGCGAGCGGCAGGAAGACCCTGAAGAAGATCCGGAACTCGCCCGCGCCGTCGATGCGGGCCGCTTCGAGGAGTTCGTCGGGGACCGACAGGGCGTACTGGCGCATGATGAACACAGACAGCGGAAGTGCCGCACCGGGCAAGGCGATTCCGGCGAGGGTGTCCGCGAGGCCCAGGTCCACGGTGATCACGAACTGGGTGACGAACACCGCGGTGAACGGCACCATCATCGCCGCCATGACCGCGCCGAACGCGAGCCGACGGCCGGCGAAGTCGAGCTTGGCGAGCGCGTAGCCGGCGGCCGACGCCGCGACGATGTTCCCGGCCACCACGATCAGCGCGACGACCACGCTGTTGACCAGGAACCGGCCGAAGCCCTGGGTCTCGAACAGCCGCGTGAAGTTGCCGAAGGTCAGGTGGTGCGGGAGCAGGGCGCCGGGGTCGGAGCGGATCTCGTCGAGGCTGCGCAGGGAGCCGCTCACACCCCACACGAAGGGCAGGGTCGTGAGCAGGGCGCACAGCACGAGGACCGCGTACAGCGCGGGGCGGGAGACACGGGTCATGTGCGCGACCTCAGCAGCCGGAACTGGACGACGCTCACCAGGGTCACCAGCGCGAGCGTCACGAAGGACGCCGCCGAGGACATCCCGAACTCGCCCGCACCGAACTGCCGGTAGGTGTACAGCGCGACGGACTCGGTGGAGCCGAGCGGGCCGCCGCCGGTGAGGAGGTAGGGCTCGTCGAAGACCTGGAGGTAGAAGACGGTCAGCAGGACGGAGACCATGAGCGTGGTGGGCAGCAGCAACGGCAGGGTGATGTGCCGCAGTTGGCGCCACCGGCCCGCCCCGTCGAGGGCGGCGGCCTCGTAGACGTCCCGGGGTACGGCCTGGAGGCCGGCGAGGAACAGCACCATCGCGATACCGAAGTTGCGCCAGACGCCGAGCAGGATGACGACCGGCATGGCCAGGTTCGGGTCGTCCAGCCAGTTCGGTCCGGCGAAACCGACCGTGCCGAGCAGTTTGTTGACGGTGCCGTCGATGTGGAAGGCGTACTGCCAGATCAGCGCGACGGCCACGACGTTGGTGACCACGGGCGCGAAGAAGACGGTACGCAGGACACCGCGCAGCCGACGGATGCCGGAGTTCAGCGCGAGGGCGAGCGTGAAGCCGATGCCCATGGTCAGCGGTACGCCGACCGCGACGAAGAGGGCGGTGTTGAGGATGTCCCGTACGAAGGTGTCGTCCTGGAACAGCCGGAGGTAGTTGTCGACGCCGGTGAAGTCGACGGCGAACGGGGTGCGCAGGTCGGCGCCGCGGATGTCGGTGAGGCTGAGGGCGAGCGCGGAGACGGTGGGGATCGCCGTGTAGACCAGGAAGACGAGGGCGAAGGGGGTGAGGAAGAGCCAGGCGACGACCGTACGCCGGGCCCGGGATCTCCTGGGCGAGGCTGCCTTCGGGGCCGCCGCGGTCTCCCGCGGCGCCCTGACGAGAGTCGTCGCCATCACTTCGTACCGGTGCCGACGCTCTCGGCGTACGCCTGGATGTTCGCGGCCGCCTTCGCCGCGGTCTCCGTGCCCTTGGCGACGGCCTCCATCTCCTTGCCCAGCCGGGTCGCCACCTGCTGCCAAGTGCTGACCTGCGGGAACGCCCGGGTGTTCTTCAGTTGGGTGAAGAAGGCGTCCAGGAGTGGCTGGCCCTTGATGGCCGGGTCGTCCCAGGCGGAGATGACGGCGGGCAGTGAGCTGTACGCCTTGTACTGGGCGACCTGGGTGCTCGGCTTCGCCAGATACCGGACGAGCTTCCAGGCGGCGTCCGTGTTGCCGCTGCCTGCCAGGACGCCCCAGGTACCGCCCGCGGAGAAGGAGACGCTGCTCGACGCTCCGGCGGGCAGCGGGGCGGTGGCCACGTGGGAGGCCGTCCAGCCGGTCTTCTTCGCGGCGGTGTCGAGCTGGCCGATCACCCAGGGGCCGGTGATCATGCTCGCCGTCTTGCCCGAGACGAAGTACGGCTGCGCGTCGAGGAAGGTCGGCCCGCTGGTGTCGGCGGTCCCGGCGGTGAAGAAGGACGCGTTGTACTTGAGGGCGTCGACCATCTGGGGCGTGTTCAGGTTCCACTTGCCGTCGGAGCCGACGAGGGAGCCCCCGGCCTGCCAGGCGTACATGGCGACGTCCTGGCCGTTGAAGATGTCCCAGCCGATGTCGGCCCCGAGCGCGTGGGCGGCGCCGGCGCCCTGGAGCGCCTTGAGAAAGGGCTCCATGCCGGTCCAGGTGGTCGGCGCCTCGACACCCGCCTTCTTGGCCAGATCCGATCGGTAGACGAGCGCGTAGGTGTACGCGTACCAGGGGACCGTGTAGGCCACGTCGTCCACGACCCCGGCGGCCCACAGGCTCTTGAAGAAGCCGTCCGGGTCGACCAGTCCGTCCGGCACCGGCTGCAAGGTCGACGGGTCGAGGAACTGCGCCTGCGACTCGGGGAAGAACTGGGCGACGTCCGGTCCCTTGCCCGCGGCGATCGCCGCCTGGAGCTTGGTGTAGTACTCGGCGTTCGGGATCAGCGTGGTCTTGACGACCAGGTCGGGATTGGCGGCCTTGAACGGCTTGACGACCGTGCCGAGCACGTCGGCGTCGCCCTGGGCGGCCCAGACGTTCACGGTGCCGGTGGCCGGGGACGTGCCGATCTTCGCGGCGCTCTTCTTGGCGCCCGAGGCGGCGGTCGCGTCGGTTTCGCGCCCGCAGCCGGCCAGGGGCAGCGTGGCGCCGAGCGCCATTCCGGCGGTCAGCCGCAGGGCGGTGCGGCGGGAGAGGTGGGGCACGGGGACTCCTGTGACACGGGATGCCTCGCGAGTACGGAGGGCAGTGGCGTGATGGGTCCCGACGCTATGAACCGCGTGTTTCGGCCACGTGGCGGTCCTCGCCCCGAATAATTTCGGAACTTGTAGCGAAATCGGTGCGACGAGGGCCCGGTGCGGCGAGGGCCCGGTGCGGCGAGGGCCCGGTGCGGCGAGGGCCCGGTGCGGCGAGGGCCCGGTGCGCGTGCCGCGCACCGGGCCCTCGTTTCCCGGGGTGTTTCTGCGGGGCCTGCCGCTACTTGCGGCCGCCGCTCGTGAACTGCTCGAAGGCGTGGCTGAAGGCCCAGGTGTCCTGGGCGATGCCGGAGCAGGAGTCGGAGCCGCCGGTGCCCGGGCAGCCGCCGTTGTCGCGCTGGAGCGCCCAGAAGGAGAGCGTGTTGATCTTCTTGGCCTCGGCCCACTGCTCCACCGCGAGCGCGTTCTCGACGGTGAAGGTCTCCTCGGGGCCGTAGTCGTCGATGCCGGGCATCTCGATGATCCCGATCATGCTCCACAGCTTGGCGGAGCTCTTGTCCGGGTGGAGCGCGGCGAGTTGGCCGTGCAGCCCCTCGGCCGCCGTCGCCGTGTCGGCCGCCATGTCGTGCGTGGCGCCGTCGTAGTAGTCGAACGTCATGAGGTTGACGACGTCCACGCGCGCGTGGTTCTCGACGGCGTTCTGGAGCACGGCAAGGCCGTTGGCCTCCAGACCGTGCGTGGAGGTCGGCAGGGTGTAGGAGAACTGCACGGTGCGTCCGGTGCGCTCGGCCCAGCGCTGGACCTTGGCGATCGCCTTGTTGCGGCGGTCGATTCCGGCGGTGTTGTTGATCGAGTCGCCTTCGACGTCGAGGTCGATGCGGGTGATGCCGTACGTCGTCACGAGGCTCTTGAACACGTCGGCGACGGCGTCGACGTCGGTGCAGCTGTCGGCCAGTTCGGTGCCGGTGGTGTCCGCGGACCAGCCGCCGAAGGACGGGATGACGTTGCCGCCGCGCGCCTGGATGGTGGCGATGTCCCGGCCGAAGGTCGTCTTCGAGATCGGCTGACCGGTCTTGCCGTTCCAGTAGGCGGTGCAGGAACCCGCCGAGGCCGTCTGGAGGAAGGCCAGCGTCAGGTACTTGTTGCCGGAGGCCGCGGCCAGTGCGGCCGGGCTTTCGCCGGTCCACGACTCGAAGTAGGGGGCCGCCACCTGGGCGGGGAGGGGCTTGCCGAAAGCCGGGAGCGAGGGGGACGTCGAGGGCGCCGCGAGTGCGCCCCCTCCCCCGATTCCGACGAGTCCGGCGGACAGAGCACTCACGCTCAGACAGGACAGCAACGCACGAAGGTGACCAGGTCGTCTCACTGACGCTCCCAGGGGGAAGGGCATGCGGGGACTGCGGAATGACGGATCCGCGGGAAGAACCGTGAGCCATAATTGGACTAGACCAGCTAACTGTCAAGGTTCTTTACAGTTAACGAACCCTGGCAGGACGGGTTGCAGACTCGCCCGATCGCGATCACCCACGCCAGTGCCCAGGTCGACACCCGGACGGTGTTCATGCCGGCTGCCTGGCCCCTGCGCCTCACCGCCCACAGCCCGGACGGCACCCTCAAGCAGGGCGAACCCGTGCCCCAGGACATCGAGGGCCCGTGCTGCTTCGCCGGCGACCTGCTCGCCGAGGCCCGGCCGCTGCCCCTGCTCACCCCCGGCGACATCGTTGCCTTCCTCGACACCGGCGCGTACTACTCCTGATCCCGCCGTCCACGCAGTGCGCGTCGATCCCGACGGTCACGTCCACTTCAGGCCCCTGCGACAGGCCGAGAGCGTCGAGGACGTGCCGGCATGAACCGGCCGGTGACATCCGCCCGGAGCGACCGGCGCATTCGACCCGGCGGTGATCTGTCCCGGAACCAGACCCCGCGCGCCAACAGCCCCTGAGAGCAGGTGACTCAGCAGTCGGCTTCCGTGGGGCGGAAGCGGTGTTGCCCTGCCCCGGCGAACGTCAGGACGATGCCACCACAGCAGACAGACGGGAGCCGCAAGGATGCCTCACACGACCGCCTTCGCCAGGAACCAGTGGTACGTCGCCGCCTACAGCCATGAGGTGGGGCGCGAGGAGTTGCTCGGCCGGACGATCCTCGGTGAGCCGCTCGTCTTCTACCGGACCGAGGAGGACGGGACGCCCGTCGCACTCGCCGACCGGTGTGTGCACCGCCGGTTCCCGCTGCACGAGAAGCCGAGCCGGCTCGACGGCGACCGGATCGTGTGCGGGTACCACGGGTTCACGTACGACACCACGGGCACCTGTGTGTACGTGCCCGGCCAGAAGCGCGTACCGCGCACCGCGCGCGTCGCCTCCTACCCCGTCGTCGAGCTGGACTCCCTGATCTGGGTCTGGATCGGCGACCCGGCGCTCGCCGACGCCGACACCATCCCGCGGGCCAGGCACCTCGACTCCCCCGGCTGGGTCACGGTCCGCGGCATGGAGCCGATCGACGCCGACTACGGCCTGCTGGTCGACAACCTCCTCGACCTCTCCCACGAGACGTATCTGCACGGCGGTTACATCGGCACCCCCGAGGTGGCCGAGACGCCGATCACCACGGAGGTCGACGAGGGCGCCGGCATCGTACGGGTGAGCCGGCACATGGACGACGCCGAGTGCCCCCCGTTCTACGCGAAGTCCACCGGCATCGAGGGGCGGATCACGCGCTGGCAGGACATCGAGTACCACGCCCCCTGTCTGTATCTGCTGCACAGCCGCATCGCCCCGGTCGGTGTGCTGCCCGAGGCCGACGGCAGCGACCCGAACGGCTTCCACACCGAGATCACCTACGCCATCACGCCGTCGAGCGACGGTCACGTGTACGACTTCTGGATGGTCTCGCGGGACTGGGCGATCGAGGACGCCGAGGTCACCGAGTTCCTGCGGGGCAACAACCACACCGTCGTCATGCAGGACGTCGACGCGCTCAACCTCCTGCAGAGGACGCTCGGCACCGAGCGCTCCGGTTACCAGGAGCTGAGCATCAACATCGACACCGGTGGTCTCGCCGCCCGCCGTATCCTCGCCCGTCTGGTCGAGGAGGGCGACAAGCCCGTGGAGAAGGTCCTGTGAGTGCGGGAGCCACCGGGGAGATCTACCGCATCGACTGGCTGCCGGGCACCGACGTCCTGCACGGCACCTGTCACTGCGGCCGCGAGCACACCTCGCAGGATCCGATCGAGATGTGGGAGTGGATGCTCGCGCACCCTAACGGACACTCCCCGCAAGAGCCCCAAGGACACGAGCCGCAAGGAAACAGTTCATGAGTGACGCCTACGAAGCCGAACTCGTCGTCGACCGCAGGGACCCGGTGGCCGACGGCGTGCTCGCCCTCACCCTGCGCCACCCGCTGGGCGAACAGCTCCCGCAGTGGGAGCCCGGCGCCCACATCGACGTGGTGCTCGGCCCCGGCCTCGAGCGGCAGTACTCGCTGTGCGGCGACCCCTCGGACCGTACGTCCTGGCGGATCGCCGTGCTCCGCGAGCCCGCGGGACGCGGCGGATCCGCCCATGTGCACGAGCAGGTGGAGCAGGGCGGCAAGGTCCGGGTACGTGGTCCGCGCAACCACTTCGCCCTGCGCCCCGCGCCCCGCTACCGCTTCATCGCGGGCGGCATCGGCATCACCCCGATCCTGCCGATGCTCGCGGCGGCGGAGGCCGCGGGCGCGGAGTGGACCCTGCTGTACGGCGGACGCACCCGCGAATCCATGGCGTTCACCGAGGAGTTGGGCCGCTACGGCGACCGCGTCACCGTCGCCCCGCAGGACGAGACCGGCCTCCTTGACCTCGCCTCGGTGCTGGACGGCGTCCCCGAGGGCACCCTCGTCTACTGCTGCGGGCCGGGCCCGCTGCTCGACGCGGTGGAGGCACGCTGCCCGGCCGGGCTGCTGCACGTGGAGCGGTTCACGCCGAAGGAGCAACCGGTCGGCGAGAACACGGAGTTCGAGGTCGAGCTGGCACAGTCCGGCACGACGGTCACCGTCGCACCGGACGTGTCCGTGCTCGACGCCGTCCGCGCGAGCGGTGTCGAGGTGCTGTTCTCCTGCACCGAGGGCACCTGCGGCACCTGCGAGACCGACGTCCTCGACGGCACCCCGGACCACCGGGACTCGGTGCTCACGGACGAGGAGCGGGAGGCCGGGGAGACGATGATGATCTGTGTGTCCCGGTGCCGGGGGAAGAAGCTCGTGCTGGACCTGTAGCCCTCCGCAGGTCGGCCTCGATGCCGGCCACGGTGTCTCCAGCAGCGCCGGCAGCAGATCCCGCCGTACCGCGGCGAGTGTCGTACACCCCGCCCGCACGGGGATGTCGACCGCCGCCACCACTTCGCCGCCCCGGTCCCGCACCGGGGCGGCGATCGAACGCGGTCGGCGGAGACGACCGTGCGGGCGGTGAGCGGGGTCAACTCGGCGCGCGGGAGCCGTACTTCGTTGTCCTCCTCCGGCAGACGGGCGAGGATCACCCGGCCGACCGCGGTCTGCGTCGGACATCGTCACCCCCAGCAAGTAACTGTCAACAATATTGTCAGCCAAAGGTGTTGACCCCGCCCCCGCGAGCCCCATACCTTTCGCGCTGAGCACCACTGTGCGGTCTGCGCACAGCCTGTCGAAAGCACAGCCTGTCGGAACAACGAAGTCTGCACAGGAGGAGCCATGCGTCGTCTGCTCACCGCCCTCGCGGCCGGAGCATTACTGGTCACCGCGTCGGCCTGTGGTTCGTCCGGCGACTCGGGGGCCTCGGACTCGGGATCGTCGTCCGGCGGCACCACCACCGTAAAGCTCGGCCTCATCCCGATCGTCGATGTCGCGCCGGTCTATCTGGGCCAGAAGAAGGGCTTCTACGCCAAGCACGGGCTCAAGCTCCAGATATCGACCGCGTCCGGCGGCGCGGCGATCGTGCCCGGGGTCGCCAGCGGGCAGTTCCAGTTCGGCTTCTCCAATGTCACCTCCCTGCTGATCGCCCAGTCGTCCGGAGTGCCGATCAAGGCGGTCTCCAACGGCATCGCGTCGACGGGCGTGGCGGGCAAGGACTTCGCGGCCATCGCGGTGAAGAAGGGCAGCTCGATCAAGTCCGCCAAGGACCTGGAGGGCAAGAAGGTCGCCATCAACACGCTGAAGAACATCAACGAGTCGGCGGTGCGCGAGTCGGTCCGCAAGGACGGCGGCGATCCGGACAAGGTGAAGTTCGTGGAGCTGGCCTTCGACCAGATGCCGGCCGCTCTCGACGGCGGCCAGGTCGACGCGGCCTGCGCGGTCGAGCCCGCGCTCGCCACCATCAAGGGCCAGGGAGGCCAGGTGATCGCCTCCCCGATGGTGGACGTGGCCGCGAACACCACGGTTGCCCTGTACTTCACCTCGACGCGGTACCAGCAGCAGAACGCCGATGTGGTGAAGAAGTTCCAGGAGGCCACCGCCGAGTCCCTCGCCTACGCCGACGCCCACCCGGACGAGGCCCGCCAGATCATCACGACGTACACCAAGATCCCGGCGTCGGTGCTGGCACAGGTGACCCTGCCGAAGTGGCCGGCCGAGCCGAACAAGGAGTCCATCGAGGCGCTCGCCAAGCTGGGCGAGGAAGACGGGTTCTTCAAGAAGACCCCCGACGTCGACGCGCTGCTCCCGTGAGGTTCCAGAACGCGGCGCTGGGCGCCGCCGGGCTCGCGGCCTTCCTCGCGCTGGGCGAGGCGGTGCCGCGGCTCGGGCTGGTCAAGGAGGAGTACTTTCCGCCGACCAGCCGGATCGCCCGCGCCCTCGCCGACGAGCTCTCCGCCGGCACCTTCTGGACGGCGCTCGGCGACACCCTCACCGGCTGGGCCCTGGGCCTGGCCATCGCCGCCTCGGCGGGGATCGTCCTCGGCGTGGTCGTCTCGGTCGTGCCGTATCTGCGCGAGGCGACGGCCTCGACGATCGAGTTCCTGCGCCCGATCCCCTCGGTCGCCCTCATCCCGCTGGCGGTGCTGCTGTACGGCAGCGAACTGCGCTCGGTGCTGTTGCTCGTCGTGTACGCCAGCTTCTGGCAGGTCCTCATCCAGACGCTCTACGGCGTCCAGGACGTCGACCCCGTCGCCGACGAGACGGCGCGTTCGTACGGCCTCGGCACCTGGGCGCGAGTCCGGCACGTGCTGTGGCCGACCGCGCTGCCGTACGTGATGACCGGCGTCCGGCTGGCCGCGGCGGTCGCTCTGATCCTCGCCATCACCGGTGAACTCGTCATCGGGGCACCGGGGTTGGGCGCCCGTATCGCGGTCGCGCAGAACTCGCAGGCGGTGCCGGAGATGTACGCGCTGATCGTGGTGACCGGTCTGCTGGGGCTGCTCATCAACGTCGGCGCGCGTACCGTGGAGCGACGGGCGCTGGCCTGGCACCAGTCGGTGCGCGGGGAGGTGGCGGTGTGAAACGGCTCGCTCTGCGGCTGCTCTTCGTCCTCGCGCTGCCCGCGCTGCTGGTCGTGGTCTGGTGGCTGGCGTCGGACGGCAGCACCAACGTCTTCTGGCCGCCGCTGCGCACGATCGTGCGGACCTTCCCGGACGTGTGGACCGGCGAGCGCCTGCGCGACGACGTCCTGCCCAGCATCTGGCGTCTGACGGCCGGTTACGCGCTGGCGGCCGTCGCCGGCGTCGCCGTCGGCACGGTCATCGGTTCCTACCGGCGGGTGCGGGCGGTGTGCGAACCGGTCCTGGAGTTCCTGCGGGCGGTCCCCCCGCCGGTCCTGATCCCGGTCATCATGCTGTTCGCGGGCATCGGCGACACCATGAAGGTCACCGTGATCGCGAGCGGCTGCGTCTGGCCGATCCTGCTCAACACCGTCGAGGGCGTGCGCGCGGTCGACCCGGTGATGCTGGAGACGGCCCGCTCCTACGGCATCACCGGCCCGTCACGCCTGCGCGACCTGGTGCTGCGCTCGGCGAGCCCGCAGATCTTCGCGGGCCTGCGTCAGGCCCTGTCCATCGGCATCATCCTGATGGTCATCAGCGAGATGTTCGCGGCCAGCAACGGCATCGGCTTCACCATCGTCCAGTTCCAGCGCAGTTTCGCCGTCCCCGACATGTGGACCGGGATCCTCGTCCTCGGTCTCCTCGGGTTCCTGCTCTCCCTCGTCTTCCAGCTGGTCGAGCGGCGGGCCCTCGCCTGGTACCACGGCCTGCGCGCCTCGACCCGGCGGTCCCCGTGAAGCACCCGAACGCGAAAGGGCGGTCCATGCACGCGCTTCTTGGCGTATCCGGCCTGAAGAAGGTCTACGAGGGGTCCGGGCGCCGGGTGGAGGCGGTGCGCGACCTCACCTTCACCGTCGACGCGGGCGAACTCGTCTGTCTCGTCGGCCCGTCGGGCTGCGGCAAGACGACCCTGCTCAAGTGCATGGGCGGCCTGCTCACACCGACCGCCGGCGAAGTCCGCCTGGCGGGGCGGAAGGTCAGCGGTCCGCCGCCCGGGATGGCCTTCGTGTTCCAGGAGTACGGCCGCAGCCTCTTCCCTTGGATGCGGGTCGCCGAGAACGTCGAACTCCCCCTGAAGCAGAAGGACTTGAGCAAGGTGAGGCGACGTGAACTGGTCGCCGACGCGCTGGAGTCCGTGGACCTCGCGGAGGCCGCCGGGGCCTATCCCTGGCAGCTCTCCGGCGGTATGCAGCAGCGCGTCGCGATCGCCCGCGCCCTCGCGTACGAGCCCGAGGTCCTGCTCATGGACGAGCCGTTCGCGGCGGTGGACGCACAGACCCGGGCCGACCTGGAAGATCTCGTACGACGGCTGTGGCGGGAGCGCGGCATCACCATCCTGTTCGTCACCCACGACATCGACGAGGCCGTGTACCTGGGCGAACGCGTGATCGTGCTGTCCGCCTCCCCCACCGTCGTGCAGGAGCAGCTGAAGGTCGATCTGCCGGACGACCGGGACCAGTTGCACACGCGGGTGGCCCCGCGCTTCGCCGAACTGCGCACCCATGTGTACGAGCAGATCCAGGCGGCGAAACGCGGGGTCGTGCGGGACGCTCCGGTCACGGAGTCGAGTACGCCTCCACTTCACTGAACTGGCCCGCGGACCAGCCGGTGTTGGCGCTCACCGACAGGCGCAGATACCGCAGGCTGGTGCCGCCGGGCAGGGAGACGGTGGCCGTGTTGCCGGTCGCCGGGTCGAAGCGGTAGCCCTGGGCGCCGACGACGGTGGTGTAGGTGCCGCCGTCGGTGCTGCCCAGCACGGTGACGGTCTGGGTGCGGGCCTGCCAGGCGCTCTGGGGAGGCAGCTTCAGGACCAGCCTGCGCACCGGCCCGGCCGTTCCCAGGTCCACCGTCCAGGACTGCGGGAAGGCGTTGTTGGTGGACTCCCAGTAGCTGTTCGCGTCGCCGTCGACCGCCCTGCCGGGCGTGTAGACGTCCTGGGAGCCGGTCGCGGTGGCCGGGCGGCCCTTGGCGAGGTTGCGATTCGGGTCGGGGTCGGGATTGCCCTGCCCCGGCTGCGGCCAGGTGGAGCAGTCCGACCAGGTGGTGTTCCAGCCGGAGTTGCCGCCGCCGTCGGTGAGGGCGAAGGTGCCGGAGTTCGCCGGATAGGGGCAGTTGTAGACGCCGGCCGCGCCGACTCCCGTCGCCGTGGTGTTCCGGAAGGTCGCGGCGCCCTGGGCCTCCGCCTGCACGACGACCGTACCGGTGGTGCGGACGGTCGCGCCGTCCACGGTGACGTTCCGTACCGGGTAGCCCTGTCCCCCACCGGACACGAACTCGAAGGCGCTGTAGGGGCTGTCGGTGATGGTCGCGTTGGTGATGTTCACCGTGGCGTTGATGGCGCTGTCGTAGGAGTCGACCCGCAACGCGCCCATCGGGTGGTTCCAGTTGGGGTTCATCGCGCCGGTGCGGACCAGGGTGTTGCCGTCGACCGTGATGGTGCCGGCCAGCGGGAAGAACGGGTCGAGGAACTTCTGGTTGGAGATCGCGATGCCGCTGCCGAGGGCGTTGGTGTCGGAGACCAGGTTGTTCCTCACCGCGATGTCGGTGCCACCGTAGATCGCGATGCCGTTGGCGAGGTTCGGCTGGCTGATGGTGTTGTTCTCGAAGCTGCTGTTCGTGTCGGGGGCGTAGAGCGACCACATGGCGAGCGCGTCGTCGCCCTGGTTGCGCAGGAAGTTGTTCCGAACGCGTACTCCGCGGGCGTTGCCGTTGAGGTTGAGGCCGTCGGCCGTCGTGTCGAGGAAGCGGTTGTTCTCCACGACGAGGTTGTCGTTGTTCCCCGTCAGCCAGAGGCCGACCTTGAGGTGCTGGAGCCACATGCCGGACACGCTGGAGTTCGCGCCGAGCGAGCCGTTCACGAAGTTGTCCGGGCTGGAGTCGACGCGCTCGGTGACCTCGCCGACGACCGCGAAGTCCTTGATGTGGACGTTCCCCGAGGAACTGGACTGGTCGATGAACCGGGAGGAGTGGACGATCGAGTGCCAGCTTCCGGCGCCCTGGAGGGTGACGTTCTGGACGCCGCTGAGGGCTGACGTCAGCCGGTAGTCGCCCGGCGGGATCCAGACCACTCCCCCCTGGGCGGCGGAGATCGCGTCCCTGAAGGCCTGGGTGGAGTCGCCGTTCCCGGTGGGGTCGGCGCCCTTGGAGATGACGGACACGGATCCGGCGGGCTGTCCGGTAGCCGCCGCGACCTGCTCGAAGTCGGCCACGTCGACGCTGACCTGGACCCCGTTGGCCTCGAAGGCGACCTTGTCGCCCGCCTGGACGCTCTGGCCGAGAACGAGGCGGGCGTTGTCGAAGAAGTGGTGGGTCCTGGCGCCGGGAATCCAACTGGTGTCGATGTAGGAGTACTTGGAGGTCACTGGGAGCGTCTTCGCGAGTCTGGTGCCGTTGACGTAGACGTTCAGCGTGCCCGACTGGCCGTCCGGGACGCTGTAGGCGACGTTCACGGCGTCGGCCGCGCGCGGCAGGGTGAACTCGACGCGCTGGCCGGAGGTCAGCCGTACGGCCTGCCTCCCTGACGCCTCCGAGGCGAGCGTGCCTTGCGTGTGGTCCGGGCCGATCTTCGTGCCGGTCGTGGTGGCGGACTCGGCCTCGACCGAGGTGAAGGGCAGGGTGGCGCCCGCGACCGCGTGGGCGGTGGGCGCGGTGGCGGTGAGGAGCCCTGCGGAGAGGGCGACCACCGTCATAGCAGCTGGCATGCCCCTGACAGACCTGTACATGTGCTGATCCCTTCGTGTGGGGGTGCTGCGGTATCAGCGATCCGGGTGATCTGCTCGGTCTCAGCTCTGCAGCCAGACCGCTGTGTCCTTCGGCAGCCGGCCCTCGGGGTCCAAGGGCCCGCTGGCGAGCAGTAGTTCGGTGTGCCCGGGCAGGTGCGCGGCGGTGCCGGCAAGATTCACCACGCACAGGGCCCCGCCGGCACGGGCGAAGGCGAGGACGCCCTCGGGCGCGGACAGCCAGGTGAGCGGGCCGTCGCCGAAGGCCGGCCGGATCCGGATGGCCTCGCGGTAGAGGCTGAGCATCGACCCGGGATCCCCGGCCTGCCGGTCGACCGCGTACGACGCCCAGCCGGCGGGCTGCGGCAGCCAGGGCTCGCCGCCGAACCCCGCATGAGGCGCCGCGGCCGCCCACGGCAGCGGCACCCGGCAGCCGTCCCGCCCGGGGTCCGTGCCGCCGGAGCGGAAGTGCATCGGGTCCTGGATGCGGTCGCGCGGGATGTCGGCCTCGGGCAGGCCGAGTTCCTCGCCCTGGTAGACGTAGACGGCTCCGGGCAGGGCGAGCGAGAGGAGGGCCGCCGCTCGGGCGCGCCGGGTGCCGAGGGCGAGGTCGGTCGGGGTGCCGAAGGCCTTGGCCGCGAAGTCGAAACCGGTGTCCTTACGGCCGTAGCGGGTCACCGTGCGGGTGATGTCGTGGTTGCACAGCACCCAGGTGGCGGGGGCGTCGACCGGGGCGTGCTCGGCGAGGGTCGTGTCGATCGAGGTGCGCAGTCGCCCGGCGTCCCAGGGGCAGGACAGGAAGGAGAAGTTGAAGGCGGTGTGCAGCTCGTCGGGGCGCAGATAGCGGGCGAAGCGTTCGGTGTCCGGGAGCCAGACCTCGCCGACGAAGACTCCATGGTACTCGTCGGCGATCGCTCGCCAGGAGCGGTAGATGTCGTGGAGTTCGTCGCGGTCGACGAAGGGGTGCGGGCCGGGGCCGTCGGCGAGGTCGGGCAGCGCGGGGTCCTTGGCGAGCAGGGCGGCGGAGTCGATGCGGACGCCCGCCACCCCCCGCTCGAACCAGAAGCGCAGGACGTCCTCGTGCTCCTGCCGGACGGCCGGGTGGGCCCAGTCGAGGTCGGGCTGTTCCGGGGTGAACAGGTGGAGGTACCAGTCGCCGTCGGGCAGTCGCGTCCACACGGGCTCGGTGGAGCCGACGAACTGCGACGGCCAGTCGTTGGGCGGGAGTTCGCCATGGTCACCGCGTCCGCGCCGGAAGTGGAACAGCTGGCGTTCCGGGGTGCCGGGGCCCGCCTTGAGTGCGGCCTGGAACCAGGGGTGCTGGTCGGAGACGTGGTTGGGCACGATGTCGACGATCGTGCGGATGCCCAGCTCCTGTGCCTCCGCGATCAGCTTCTCCGCCTCGGCGAGGGTGCCGAAGGCCGGGTCGACGGCGCGGTAGTCGGCGACGTCGTAGCCGCCGTCCTTCATCGGCGAGAGGTACCAGGGGTTGAACCACAGGGCGTCCACGCCGAGTTCGGCGAGATACGGCAGCCTGGCGCGGACGCCGGCGAGGTCGCCGGTACCGTCCCCGTCGCCGTCGGCGAAGCTGCGGACGTAGACCTGGTAGATGACGGCGGAGCGCCACCAGTCCTGCTGTGCCACGGGGCCTGCCTTTCTGCGGATGGGGGTCAGCCCTTCGTGCTGCCCGCGCTGATCCCGGCGACGATGTGCCGCTGGAAGACCAGGAAGAGGGCGACCATCGGGATGCTGGCGATCACCATCGCGGCGATGAGCACGGTCAGTTGGATGTTCTGCGACAGCTGGACGAGTGCCACGCTGATGGGCTGCTTGTCGGTGTCGGAGAAGACCATCAATGGCCAGAGGAAGTCCTGCCAGACGGCGACGAGGGCGAAGATCGACACCACCCCGAGGACCGGCCGTGACATGGGCAGCACGATCGACCACAGGGTGCGCAGCTTTCCGGCCCCGTCGATCTCGGCGGCCTCCAGCACATCGCGCGGGAGCTGGTCGAAGAACCGCTTGAGCAGGTACAGGTTGAACGCGTTGGCGGCAGCCGGCAGCCAGATGGCGAGGGGGTCGTTGAGGAGGCCGAGGTCGGCCACGGTCAGGTACTTCGGTACGACCAGGGCCTGGGCGGGGACCATCAGCGTGGCGAGGATGCCGCCGAGGATCACCTTGCCGAGGACGGGGTTCAGCCGGGACAGTGCGTAGGCGGCGGCCGTGCACAGGACGAGCTGGAACGCCCAGGCACCGGCGGCCTGGACCACCGTGTTCCACAGGTGCTGCGGGAGCTGCATGAGGTCCCAGGCATCGGTGTAGCCCTCCAGGTGCCAGTGCTCGGGGACGAGGGTGGGCGGGGTGCGCGTCACCTCGTCCGGCGACTTCGCCGCGCCGGTCACCATCCAGTACACGGGGAAGAGGAACGCGAGCGCGAAGAGCACGACGACCGTGGTGAAGACGGTCCAGTAGAGGGCTTTGCCGCGCGGGCGGGCGAGCGTCGCCGGTGAGACGAGGGTGCGGGCGCTCATGCGAGATCTCCCTCCGGGGACCGGGTGAGCCGCAGATACCCGGCCGAGAAGGCGCCCAGCAGCACCAGGAGCATCACGCTCAGCGCACACGCGCCGCCGAAGTCGTTGTAGAGGAACGCGTACTTATAGATCAGGTAGAGCACGGTGACCGTGGCGTTCTCCGGGCCGCCCCCCGTGATCACGAACGGCTCGGTGAACACCTGCATGGTCGCGATGACCTGAAGGAGCATCAGCATGAGGATGACGAACCTGGTCTGAGGGATCGTCACATGACGGACGCGCTGGCTGAGGTTCGCGCCGTCAAGTTCCGCGGCCTCGTACAGCTCGCCGGGGATGGACTGGAGGGCGGCCAGGTAGATCAGGACCGTGCCGCCCATGTTGGCCCAAGTGGCCACGATCACCAGGGAGACGAGTGCGGTGTCGGCGCCGTTGGACCAGTTCGAGGTGGGCAGGTGCAGGAAGCGCAGTACCTCGTTGGCGAGGCCGGCCCCCGGGTCGTAGAACCACTTCCAGAGCAGGGCGCTGACCACCGGCGGGATCATGACGGGCAGGTAGACCACCACGCGGAAGAACGCCTTCGCGTGCCTCAACTCGTTGAGCACCAGAGCCATGACGAAGGGGATGGCGAAGCCGATGAGCAGGGCCAGCAGGGTGAAGGTGAGGGTGTTGCGCCAGGCCGCCGTGAACTCCGGGTCGTGCCAGACGCGGGTGAAGTTGGCGGTGCCGACCCATTCGGGATCGGAGCCCGGCGTGTACTTCTGGAAGGCGATCACGACGGCGCGGATCGCCGGGTACCAGGAGAACAGGGCGAAGCAGACGAGTCCGCCGAGGAGGAAGCCGTAGGCGCGGGCCTGGTCGGCGAGGCGGCGCCGCCTCCGGTCCCCTGCGGGAGGCGGCGCCTGCATCAGGGGTACGGCGATGGCCACGTGGGGCGGGCTGTCCACCGTCTTCACGGGGGTCAGCTCCGGGCCAGGATGCCGTCGATCTTGCCGGACGCGTCCTCGAGGAGCTGGCCGATGTCGGCGTCCTTCTTGGTGAGGACGGCAGAGACGGCGCTGTCGAGGACGGAGTAGATCTGCTGGGCGTTCGGCGGCTCGATCTTCGTCTTCAGGCTCTGGTTGCCGTCGAGGAAGGCCTGGTAATTCTCCACGGGCACATTGGCGTTGGCCTTCTTGACCTGCTGGTCCTTGGCGTCGGCGGCGCCCGTGAACAGACGCGGCTCGGGCAGGCCCACCGGGGCGTCGGCCTTCTTCGCACGGGCGTAGTCGCCGAGGAAGCCCGCGCCGGGCCTGAGGAACATGTGGTCGAGCCACTTCAGGCCGGCCCTGATCTGGTCGGGGCTCGCCTTCTTGTTGAACATGTAGCCGTCGCCGCCGATGAGGGTGCCCTTGCCGCCGGGCATGGGCGCGAGGGCGAGGTCCTTGTAGTCGCCGCCCTTCTCCTTGACCAGGATCGGGATGTTGTCCGGGGCGGAGAGGTACATGCCGAGCTTGCCCGAACCCATCATCTGCTGGACGTCGTTGATGACCAGGAGCTGCTTGCTGCCCATGGAGTCGTCGGCCCAGCGCATGTCGTGGAGGTTCTGCAGGACGGCGTGGCCGTCGGGGGTGTCGATGGTGGCCTTCTTGCCGTCGGCGCTGACGACGTCGCCGCCCTGGGAGTACAGCTCGGCCGTGAAGTGCCAACCGCCCTGGTTCTGGGCGCTGTAGTCGGCGTACCCGACCGTGCCGTCGCCGAGCGCGGCGATCTTCTTGGCGTCGGCGCGCAACTCCGCCCAGGTGGCCGGGGGTTGCTCGGGGTCGAGGCCGGCCTTCTCGAAGAGCTTCTTGTTGTAGATCAGGCCCATCGAGTAGCCGGTGCGCGGGATGCCGTAGATCTTCCCGTCGACGGTGTAGATGTCGCGGAGTTGCTGCTGGAGGGTGTCGTAGCTCTTCAACTCCTTGACGTAGGGCGTGAGATCGGCGGCCTGGTTGATGTCGACGACGTGCTTGGCGTCGGTGAAGTACGTGTAGAAGACGTCCTCCATCTGCCCGCCGGCGAGCTTGGCGTCGAAGGTCTTGGGGTCCTGGCAGGGGAAGGCGTCGTGCGCGACGACGTCGATGTCCGGGTGCCGCTTCTCGAAGGACGCGATGTCCTGTTCGAAGAAGCGCCGGTCGACCTTGGCGCTCTTGGGCGGCATGCAGTTGACCGTGATGCGGGTCTTGCCGCTCGCCGTGTCGTCGCCCGATCCACAGGCGGATACGGCGAGGGCAAGGGAACAGACGCTGAGCGCGGCGAAGGTACGGCGAAACCCGGTGCTTCTCATCGGTGGACCCCTCGTGGCAGGAGCGGTGGGCGCCGCACACTCAAGCACCGCCGACATCTGCCCGCAAGATGTCACGCAGAATCTGTAATTATTCGACAGAGTGATGGCAGGACAGCGCCAGAGCCGTGGACCTCAGTCGCGAGGGGCCTGCGCGGTGGAGCCGCGGACCACCAGCTCGGGTTCGAAGAGCAGTTCCTCGGGCGGTACGGCACTGCCGCCGACCTGAGCGTTCAGTAGCTCCACGGCGGCGCGTCCCATGGCCTCGATGGGCTGGCGGACGGTGGTCAGCGGGGGTTCGGTGCAGTTCATCAGGGCCGAGTCGTCGTAGCCGACGACCGACACCTGGCCCGGCACGTCGAGCCCCTTGCGGCGGGCGGCCCGGATGGCACCGAGCGCGAGGGGGTCGCTGGCACAGATGAAGCCGGTGACCCCGCGGTCGATGAGCCGGGCGGCCGCCGCGTGGCCGCCCTCGATGGAGAACATGGCGCGTGCGACCCGCTCGTCGGGCAGTTCCCCGAGGCCCTGCGCGGCGGCCAGCTTGCGCGCCGACGGCATGTGGTCCGCGGGCCCCAGCACCAGGCCGATCCGCTCGTGTCCCAGGGAGGCGAGGTGCCGCCAGGCCTGCTCGACGGCCACCGCGTCGTCGCAGGACACGCCGGGGAAACCGAGGTCGTCGATGGACGCGTTGACCAGCACCACCGGGATGTTCCGGTCGGCGAGCCGCCGGTAGTGGTCGTGCGGCGCGTCCGCCTGGGCGTAGAGCCCGCCGGCGAAGACGACCCCGGACACCTGCTGCTGCAGCAGAAGATCCACGTAGTCGGCCTCGGACACCCCGCCCTTGGTCTGCGTGCACAGCACCGGTGTCAGCCCCAGCTGGGCCAGCGCCCCGCCGATGACCTCGGCGAACGCCGGGAAGATCGGGTTCTGCAGCTCCGGCAGCACCAGGCCCACCAGCCGTGCCCGCTCGCCGCGCAACTGTGTCGGCCGTTCGTACCCGAGGACGTCCAGCGCGGACAGGACCGCCTGCCGGGTGCCCTCGGAGACCCCCGGCTTGCCGTTGAGCACCCGGCTGACCGTGGCCTCACTGACCCCGACCTTCTTGGCAACCTCGGCAAGTCGTCGCGTCATGCACGCAAGAATAGCGCAAGAACCGCAAGCGGCTTGCGTAGAGCGGAGCACCACCGTTCAACGGAGTACCACCGTTCAGCGAAGCACCACCGTTCAACTGACGAGGCGCCGTCGACGACCTGAACGCCGACGGTGCCCGTCAGGCCTCGGGGGTGGGCACCACCGTGAGGTGGGCCGCCGTGCGCCGCGGGCGGCGCCTGGTGGGAGCCGGGCGGAGCACCAGCGTCAGCCGCGTGTAGCCGAGGTCGCGCAGGGTGCGCGGGGTCTCGTCGACGACCCGGCAGTCGGTGGCGCCCCAGCGCGGGTCGGGGTGCACCAGGGGACGTACGGCGCCGTCGTGCTCCACGGCCTGTTCGCCGACCGCGCGGATCCAGTGCGGCAGGCCGTGCCGGTAGGCGGCGTCCATGATCGGGTCCTGGGCGATGTCCCGGCGGATCGCCTGGAGGCCGTGGTCGTGACCGTGCCGCTCCACCGCGGCCGCGAAGTGCGCGAGCATCGGCAGGCACCACCGCGACTCGTGCTCGCCGAGGACGCTGCTCGCGTCGGGATGGAAGAGGACGAACCGGAGGAAGTTGTCACCCGGCATGGCCGTCGGATGCGGACCCACGGCACGGAAAAGTGACGCGAAAGCGGTGTTGGCGAGAACGACGTCCCAGCGGTGGTCGACGACGACGGACGGGAAGGGGACGGCTTCCAGGAGCGTGGCGTAGTCCTGAAGGTACGCCTGGGCTTCCAGCCCCTCGGGGACGGGCCGCAGTTCCGACCGCTGCCCACCTGCCTGATATGCCATCGGGAGGTCACCCCTCTTGCCTATGCGGCCTTCACGCGGCGCCTTGATCCTGCTTCCCCGTGCCAAGTGGTGTCAACTATCGTGGCATTCCACAGCGGTTGACGGCTGAAATTGGCCACAGTTGTGGCGAGACCTGGATGTGAGTTCGAACAACGGGCTACTCTCCGGGAAGTTCACGGCGACCGCCTGTGAGAAGTCGGGTGAGAGACGTAGGAGATCTGTCGGTGTCGGATGGCTTCGAGAGCCCGGACGACGCGGCAACGGTCGTGCTGACGGCCGTCGTCGCCCGCGTCACCGCACTCGCCGGCCGGCTCGGCGTGCCGCACGCGCAGGTCTTCGACACCGGCCGCCTGTCCGTCGCCTCCGGCGTCCCCGAACCCGTGGTCAAGGCCCTGCTGAGCGGGCGCCCGGCGGGTGAACCGGACGTCCAGGCGCGGTTCCTGCAGCGGCTGGACCTGTTGCGCCGCACCCGGCTGAAGCCCAACGGGCGCAAGTACACCCAGCAGGAGATCGCCGACGGCGCCGGCATGTCGCGGCAGCAGGCGGGCGCCCTCATCAACGGCGACCGGCGTCCCACCATGGAGCACTGCGACGCCATCCAGCGGTTCTTCCGCGTGCACGCCGGGTTCCTGACCGCGGAGGACCCCGAGGCGCTCGCGGGTGCCCTCCAGCACACCGAGCAGGAGCTCCTGCACAAACTCGCCGACCGGGAGCGGGAGGCCGCGGCGGCCACCCGCGACCCGTTGGAGCGGCTGCTGCAGGACCACGGCGTCCGCGGGATCGCCTGGCGGGCCGCGCAGCTGCCCACCGACCAGCACCGTGACAAGGTCGCCGAGTGGCTGGACATGCTCCTGGAGAGCGTCAAGCGGCCCGAGTCCTGATCCGGGAGACAACTGTGGGCATCGGTAGGCACATGCGCCGCCTGAGCGGCGAGCTGGTGGCGGAGCTGGAACTGGACGCCCCGGCGCGGCCCGAGGACCTCTACGGCGCCCTGTGCGACGCGATGAGCAGACGCCGGGGCCGCCCGGTCCACTTCCGTACGGCACCCTTCCCGCCCGGCACCGCCAGCGGGCTGTGGCTCGACATGGCCGACCAGGACCTCGTCGTGATCGAGGAACGCACCGCCCCCGACCACCAGTTGGTCATCCTCGGCCACGAGCTGTGGCACATGAACGCCGGCCACTGCTCCCACCACGTCGAGGGCGCCGCGGTCGCGGCCCGCCTCCTCCACGACGACGCCGATCTCCAGGCCACCGTGCGCAAGGTCGCCGCCCGCAGCCGCTTCGAACTCGACGAGGAGCGGGAGGCGGAGAGTTTCGGCCTGCTGCTGGCGAGCAAGTGCCGGACGTGGCTGGCGGGTTCACCGCTGCGGGGTCCGGTGCAGCGGGACCGTCTGGCGGGGCGGATCGAGGCGTCGCTGGGGTATCTGGGTCCGCAGGGCTGAGAGTTCACCGCAGTCACCGAAGGTCACGTCGCGCTGCGCTCGCTGGCCTCCCGCAACTCCCGCTCCCCACCGGGTGCCCGCCCGCCTTCCGGGCTGCCCTCCCGCAGCAGCTCCCTCCAGTGCTCCCGGCTCCAGTCCGCCGGGGCCGTGCCGGCGGTGAACTCCTCGACCAGGGAGACGAAACGCGCGGGGTCGGCGTGGAAGGGGAAGTGGCCCGCGCCCTCGAAGATCTCCAGCCGGCTGCCCGGCATCGCCTCGTGCGCCCCGAAGGCGTGCCGTACGGGCACCACGCTGTCCCGGTCGCCCCACAGCAGCATGGTCGGCATGCCCTCGGTGAGATAGCAGCGGTCGAGCATGGTGACGACCTGGCCGCGCCAGTCGACGACCGCGCGCAGGGTGCGGATGAAGGCGTTGCGGGAGGTCTCGTCGGGGAGGGAGTCGACGAGGTTCAGCAGGTCCGGGGCGTCCTGCCCGAGGTCGGTGTCCAGGAGCTTCATCAGGCGGACGGCGAGGCCCACTTGGAGCCGCATGCCGGGCAGCCGCAGCGAGGACAGCATGAGGTGCGCGCCGGGCAGGGAGACCAGCCGCAGCACGGGGTTGACCTCGCGGCCCACACCGCCCGCGCTGACCAGGATGAGCCGCTCGGTGCGCTCGGGGAACTGGTAGGCGAACTGCATGGCCACTCCCCCGCCCAGCGAGTGCCCGACGAGAGTGGCCGACTCGATGCCGAGGGTGGTGAGCAGATCACGGACGCCGTTGGCGTACGCGGCCACCGAGTAGTCGGCGCGCGGCTTGTCGGAGTCGCCGTGGCCGAGCAGGTCGGGGGCGATCACGGTGTGGGTGCGGGCGAGGTCGGGGATCAGTTCGGCCCAGGTGGCGGAGGAGTCACCGATGCCGTGGATCAGGACGAGCGGCGGCCCCTCGCCCGCCATGCGGAAGGCACGGCGGTACCCGTGCACCACGCGGTACCGCAACTGCAGTTCTGCGTCGCCCACCGGGCGCAGCCGGACGGCGCGCACCGGGCGCCGGCGCGGGTCGTCGACCACGTGCTCGCCCTCCGTACTCCAGGCCGCCATGCGGCCGCTCAAAGCCCTTCCTCCCAGCGTAGAACTGCTTTCCGCACGGTGATTTCGGGGAGGTTTCGCCCCCGCTAAGCGGGCGGGGGGACGGGCGCGGAAGCCGGATTGTCAGTGGTGGGCGGCAAGCTGGAGACGCACACCCATATGACCGGCAACGACTTGGGGAGAGCCGCCGATGCCCACCGCCGTACTGACCGACCGTGAGCGCACCGCCGTCCAGGCGTATCTGCGGCTGCTGCACACGGTCCGAGCCGCCTTCGACACCGCGGCCGGCCCGCCCGACACCGCCCGGCCACCGGTCGTCCCGCCGGCGGTCCTCGCCGAGGCCGAACAGGCCCTGGCGGACGCGGGGCTCGCGGGCAACGAGGAGGCGTTCTTCCGGCTGCTGCAGAGCTGGTGCCCGCCGGAGGCGTAGGGGGCGGGGAACGGCGGGGGGCCGTGCCGTGCGTTCAGGCGTGCGGCACGGTCACCGAGGTCGCGACCAGGCCGTCCCGGACCGTCCAGCGGCCCTCGAGGACACCGCGCCGCTCGCCGCCCACCAGCGGGCCGGGGACGAGGAGTTCGGCGCGCAGGGTGCCGCCGGAGGGCTGTCCGGGGTCGACGCGGATGTCTATGTCGGCCTCGCTGAAGTCGAGCCACCTGCCGGTGAGCGGGAACCACGCCTTGTAGACGGACTCCTTGGCGCTGAACAGCAGCCGGTCCCAGTGGACGGCGGGGTACACCTCGGCGAGTTCCCGCAGCCTGACCCGTTCACCCGGCAGGGAGACGCTCTGCAGCACGCCCTCCGGGAGCGGTCCGTGGGGTTCGGCGTCGATGCCGAGGGAGGCCAGGTCGGCGGCGCGGACCAGGGCGGCGGCGCAGTAGCCGTCGCAGTGGGTCATGCTGCCGGTGAGTCCGGCCGGCCAGCGCGGGGCGCCGCGTTCCCCGGGCAGGACCGGCTGCGGTGGCACACCGAGCTTCTCCATGGCCCGGCGTGCGCAGGCCCGCACGACGGCGAACTCACGGCGGCGTTTGGGGACCGCGGGTGCGATGAGCGCGGCTTCCTCGGGGTACAGCGCGGCGTTCTCCGGCTCGTCGTGGCCGTACACCTCGACGGCCACCACCGAGTCCGGCAGGAGTTCCTCGATCACAGCGCGCCGACCTCCCTGGGCACGATCCGGCGCAGCCGTCCGGGCGGCTCCGGCCGCTTGCGCCACTCCCTCGGGTAGCCCACCGACACCTCCTCGAAGCGGACGCCCTCGTGCCAGGTGGTCCGCGGGATGTGCAGATGGCCGTAGACCATGGTCTCGACGCGGAACCTGCGGTGCCAGTCGGCGGTCAGGGTGGTGCCGCACCACATGGCGAACTCGGGGTACCACAGGACGTCCGTCGGGTGCCGGTCCAGCGGGTAGTGGTTGACCAGGACGGTGGGCAGGCCGTCGGGGAGCGCGGCGAGTCTGCGCTCGGTCTCGGCGACCCGGGCCCGGCACCAGGCCTCGCGGGTCGGGTAGGGGTCGGGGTGCAGCAGGAACTCGTCGTTGCAGACGATGCCGGTGCCGTGCGCGTACTCCAGGCCCTGCTCCTTGGTGGTGCAGCCGGCCGGCAGGAAGGAGTAGTCGTACAGCAGGAACAGCGGGGCGACGGCGACGGGGCCGCCGGGGCCGTCCCAGACCGGGTAGGGGTCCTCGGGGGTGAGGACGCCGATCTCCCGGCACATCTCGACGAGGTGCTCGTAGCGGGCGACCCCGCGCAGGGTGACGGTGTCCTTCGGGTGGGTCCACAGTTCGTGGTTGCCGGGGGCCCAGACGACCTGGCGGAAGCGGCCGGCGAGCGTCTCGAGGGCCCAGCGCACGTCGGCGACGGTCTCGGCGACGTCACCGGCCACCAGGAGCCAGTCGTCGTCGGTACCGGGGCGCATCTCCTCGACGAGGGAGCGGTTCTCCGGGTAGCCGATGTGCAGGTCGCTGACGGCCAGCAGCTGTGCCGCCCCACCGGCCGTAGACGTCACCTCTCGCCCCCTCCGCGCGCTCGAACGGGACCACGAGAACACATTTGGTTTCCCGGTACAAGAGTGGACCGGGGCGACGGAGCTTCATGATCGGAAATTCCGTAACACGGGTGTTGCACGCGTGGCCCCTGGAAAGCCGTATGATCGCCCCAACACCACCGCATGAACATCCCTTCGCCAGGGGCGGTTTGGTGTCCCTCCAATCACCCTGCCCGGGCACGGGCCCGCTTCGCCGTGCCCGAAAACCCCGAAAGGCGGCCTGAATGCTTTCTCGCGTACGCGTCTGGCTCAACCGCACGTACGCGGAGAACGTGTTCTTCATGGATCAGCTGCGGCGAAATCCCATCGACAGAGCCGTCGAGATCCATGCGACGCACGGCGACCCCGACTCGCCCGTTCTCGCCGCCGCCGACACCGCCGAACTGGAGCCGGAGGGGCTGTCGCCGGCCGCCTACGTCGAGTTCGCCCTCGACCAGTGCCAGAAGCGCGGCATCGACGTGTTCGTGCCCCGGCTGCACCAGGCGGCGATCGTCGCCCACCGCGCCGACTTCACCGCGATCGGCACGGCGCTGCTCGCGCCGCCGCCGGAGGCCGTCGCCGTCTTCCACGACAAGGTGATCGCCTACGAGGCGGTCCAGGCGGTCGGTGTTCCGGTGCCGCCGTGGTGGCGGGTGCGGACCGCGGACGAGCTGGTCGCGGCGGTGGAGGAGCTGGAGGCCGACGGCCACAAGGCCTGCTTCAAGCCCGCGTCCGGTGCGGGCGGGGTGGGTTTCCGAGTCATCACGCGCGCGCCCTTCTCCCTCGCGCAGCTCAACGGGTTCCCCAGCCCGTACGTCTCGCTCGACATGGTCGTCGAGGCGCTGGAGCAGGCCGACGAGCAGGTGGACTGGCTGGTCATGCCGCGCCTGGAGCAGCCGGAGGTGTCGGTGGACACCCTCACCGGACCCGACAACCGGGTGCGGCTCGTGATCGGCCGCACGAAGAACGGACGGCGTCGCGGGTTCACCCAGCACGAGCAGTGGCTGGAGCCGGCGCGGCTGATCGCCGAGGGGTTCGGGCTGCACTATCTGTCCAACATCCAGTTCCGGATGTTCGGTGACCGGCCCGTGCTCATGGACGTGAACACGCGCCCGGCGGGCGGATTGCACCAGCTCTCGCTCTGCGGGGTCAACGTGCCATGGGCCGCCGTGCAGTTGGCGCTCGGGGAGGAGACCGGGGTGATCGACCCGCCGTTCCTGGGACAGGACTACACGGTGGTGTCGGGGCCGCGGCAGCTGCGGCCGGTGTCGGTTCCGCATCAGCGGGTCGAGGAGGTCGAGCCGTTGTTGCCGTCCGTCCCCGCGCCTGCCCCCGCGGTGGAGACCGCGGCGGAGGCCCTGCCCCTCTAGGAAGGCACCATCCCCCACCGGTATGGACCAATCTCGCCGTTCTTCTTGACACGGCTATTGGTCCATACCAACTTGGTTGCGCACCCCCTGCACCACCTCTCTGCACTCCCGAACACCCCCATATCTTCAGGGAGATCGCGTGCGCAACCCACTCAGACGTCCCAGACTTGTCGCTCTCCTCGGCTCCGCCGTACTGGCTCTCGCCGGAGCCATCGCGCTTCCCGGCACGGCCCAGGCGGCCAACGTCCTGCCCAACCCCGGCTTCGAGTCCGGCGGTCTCTCCCCCTGGACCTGCACCGGCAACCTCGGTTCGGTCGTCTCCTCCCCCGTGCACGGGGGCACCAAAGCCCTTCAGGGCGCGGTGAGTTCGAGCGACAACGCCCAGTGCAGCCAGACCGTCGCCGTCCAGCCGAACACGACCTACCGGCTCAGCGGCTGGGTGCGCGGCTCCTACGTCTACCTCGGCGTGAACGGCGGCTCCTCCACGTGGACGAGCTCCCCCTCGGCCTACAGCCAGCTCACCACGAGCTTCACCACCGGTGCCGCGCAGACCAGCGCCACCGTCTACGTCCACGGCTGGTACGCCCAGGGCACCTACTACGCCGACGACATCAGCCTCGACGGCCCCGGCGGTGGGGGTTCGGACACCCAGGCGCCGAGCGCGCCGACGGGGCTCGCCTCCACGGGCAAGACGTCGTCCAGCGTGTCACTGAAGTGGAACGCCTCGACGGACAACGTGGGCGTCACGGCCTACGACATCTACAGCGGCTCCAACAACGTCCTCGCCGTCTCGGGTACGTCCGCCACCGTCAGCGGGCTGTCGCCCAGCACGTCGTACACCTTCACCGTCAAGGCGCGCGACGCGGCCGGCAACACCTCCGGGGCCTCCAACTCCGTGAGCGTGACGACCGACGCGGGCGGCGGGGGCGGCACCGGCTTCAAGCAGGCCGCGCCCTATCTGTACGAGGGCTGGGGCGATCCGCCGAGCCCGAGCACGGTGATGAGCGCGACCGACGTCAAGTGGTTCACGATGGCGTTCGTGCTGGACTCCGGTGGCTGCAATCCCGCCTGGGACGGCAGCCGGCCGCTGACCGGCGGTGTCGACCAGACCGCCATCAACCAGATCCGTGCCGCCGGTGGTGACATCGTGCCCTCGTTCGGCGGCTGGCAGGGCAGCAAGCTCGGCGCCAACTGCTCCTCGGCGAGCGCGCTCGCGGGCGCCCTCCAGAAGGTGATCGACGCCTACTCGCTCAAGGCGATCGACATGGACATCGAGAACACCGACGAGTTCGAGAACGAGGCCGTGCAGGCGAGGATCCTGACCGCGCTGAAGACGGTCAAGGCCAACAACCCCGGCCTGAAGACCATCGTCACCTTCGGCACCTCGACGACCGGCCCGACCTACTACGGCAACCGGCTCATCGAGCAGGCGCAGTCGCTGGGCGCGAACATCGACGTCTTCACCATCATGCCGTTCGACTTCGGCGGCGGCTCCGACATGTACGGCAACACCGTGAACGCCGCGGACGGGCTGAAGGCCAAGCTGAAGTCCACCTTCGGCTGGGACGACGCCACCGCGTACTCCCACATCGGCATCTCCGGCATGAACGGTCTCTCCGACCAGCAGGAGAGCACGACCCCGGCGATCTGGACCCAGATCCGCGACTGGGCCAACTCCCGTCACATCGCCCGGCTCGCCTTCTGGTCGGTCAACCGCGACCGGCCGTGCCCGGGCGGCGGAGTCGTCAGCAACTGCTCCGGCATCAGCCAGAGCACCTGGCAGTTCACCTCGATCACGGCCGGATTCACCGGCTGAGCGAACGGGTGCCCGCCCGGCCCGGCGGCCGGCGGGCACCCGCCCGGTATCAGGACCGGCCCGCCCCCCGGTACAGCTCCACTTCTCCGTCCAGCTCGACCTTGAGCACCGTGGCGTACGGATCGAGGTCGGCCTCGGCGGGCGGGTCGATCCACACGATGCCCACGGCCTCGTGGAGTCCGCCGACCATCCGGTGGCCCAGTTCCCTGCCGGTGCCGAGGACGGTGACCCTGCGGACCGGGGTGACCAGTCCCCGCAGCCCGATCTCGGCACGCGGCGCGTCGAAGAGCACCAGGTAGAGCGTCCGGCCGTCCGCGGACAGGGTGCTGGGTCCGTAGTGGTGCCCCGCGGGCAGCCCGCGCACGGTCCCGTACACCGCCTCGGAGTGCTTGCGGATCCACTCCCCCAGCCCCTCCAGGCGCTCGACCTGGGGCTCAGGGATGGTCCCGTCCTCCCTCGGGCCGACGTCAAGGAGCAGGTTGCCGCCCCCGCCGATGGTCTCGGTGAAGTAGCGGATCAGCTGGGCGAGGGACTTGTGGTTGTGATCCTGGTGCTGGAAGCCCCACGAGTCGTTGATCGTCAGGCACAGCTCCCAGGGCCCTGCGGGCGGTTCGATGGGGGCGCCCTGTTCGGGGGTGGCGTAGTCGCCCTCGCCGAGCATGCGCGCGTTGAAGACGACGTCCGGCACGTACGACCGTATGAGCGCCGCGAGTTCGGGGATGCGCCACTGCTCCTCGCTGCGCTCCCACTCACCGTCGAACCACATCAGGTCGGGCCGGTAGCGGGAGGCGAGCTCCCGGATCTGGCCGTCCCGGTAGGCGATGAACCGTTCCCAGGCCGCCAGGTCCTCGTCCTCGGCGGCGACCTCGGAGTAGCGGTTGTCCTCCTGCTCCGGCGGGCGGCCCGGCTTGCGCGTGGAGGCGTAGTCGGGGTGGTTCCAGTCGGAGTGCGAGTAGTAGAGGCCGACCTTCAGGTCCTTCTCGCGCAGGGCCTCGGCGTAGGGGCCGAGGTAGTCCCTGCCCAGGTTGAGGTCGCCGAACTCCGTGTCCCACAGGGCCACTCCGTCATGGTGACGGCTCGTCAGCACCGCGTACTTCGCGCCCGCCCGGGCGAACAGGTCGGCCCAGGCGCGCGGGTCGTACTTCGCCCCCGTGAAGCGCTCCAGCTGGGACATGTACCGGTCGTGCGGCACGATGTCGTCGTAGAACGACCAGGACTCCTGGACGCCGTCCACGGCGTAGATGCCCCAGTGGATGAAGATCCCCAACTTGGCGTCGGTGAACCAGGGTTGCATCGGCACGGGTCAGCCCCTCCGCAGCCGGAGCGTCAGCACCTGGAAGGGGCGCAGCGAGACCGGCACGCCCCCCTCCTCGACGGCGGCGTCCTCCAGCGGGCGCTCCAGCAGGTCGGTCACCTGGGCGCCGGCCAGCGGGAAACCGGTGCGCAGCACACCGCTCGCGCGGCCGCCGCCCGACTCGTAGAGACGGACCACGACGTCTCCGGAGCCGTCGTCGGCGAGCTTGACCGCCTCGACGGTCACGCCCTG
Organism: Streptomyces sp. NPDC005483; assembly: GCF_040606035.1. Lineage (NCBI taxonomy): Bacteria > Bacillati > Actinomycetota > Actinomycetes > Kitasatosporales > Streptomycetaceae > Streptomyces > Streptomyces sp. NPDC005483. The sequence continues at coordinate 71,629 of NZ_JBEXEA010000001.1, read as the reverse complement.
GCCGTCGACCGAGACGACCGGCTCGGGGGCACCGGCCGCGTCCGCAACCCGGAGCGGGAGGTTGAGGGAGTAGCCCTCGGCGACGGTGTCCTCGATGCTCGCGCCGGGCAGCAGCGAGTAGGTGAAGCGGTGCCGGCCCTGGTCGGCCTCCGGGTCCGGGATGCGCGGGGCGCGGACCAGGCTGAGCCGGACCGTGGTCGTCGTACCGCCGTCCTCACGGACCGTACGGGAGACGTCATGGCCGTAGGTGGAGTCGTTCAGGACGGCGACGCCGTAGCCCGGTTCGCCGACGTGCACCCAGCGGTGGCCCGAGACCTCGAAGCGGGCCGCCTCCCAGCTGGTGTTGGTGTGCGTGGGCCGCTGGACGTGGCCGAACTGGATCTCCGCGGAGGAGTGCGCGGCCCGGACGTCCACCGGGAAGGCGGCCTTGAGGATCTTCTCGGCCTCGTGCCAGTCGATGTCGGTCTCGAAGTCGATGCGGGCGCTGCCGGCGCGCAGGGTGATGGTCTGGGTGATCGTCGAGCCCTTGCCGAAGGACCGTGTCACGCGGATCGCGCCCAGCAGCGGGTCCTCGGAGACGACCTCGACCGAGGTGGGCTCCAGGAGGTCCGTGTACCGGTTGTTGTAGTGCTTGTCGATGTCCCAGGCGTCCCAGTAGTTGGGGAGGTCGGTGTGCAGGCGGAGCAGGTTGCCCTTGTCGCCCAGCACCTCCCGGTCACAGCGCAGATCCCGGACGGACGACAGCGTGCCGTCCTCCGCCACCTCCACGCGCACCAGGCCGTTGTCGAGGACCCGGCCCTCGGTCTTCACGGACCGGGCGGGCTCCGTGACGGTCAGCGGCGCGGAGCCGTTCGCGGGCACCTCGACGTACGCCGGCGCCCCCTCGGGGGTGCGGACCACCTCGGCCCGGTCGAACGGGCTGGTGTTGAAGACCCGGGTGCCACCGGCCCCCAGCGCGGCCACCGCCTCCGCGGTCAGCACCTCCAACTCCTCGGCGACACGGGCGTATTCGGCCTCCGCCTCGCGATGCACCCAGGCGATCGAGGAGCCCGGCAGGATGTCGTGGAACTGGTGCAGCAGGACCGTCTTCCACAGCCGGTCCAGCTTGTCGTACGGGTAGGAGTAGCCCGGCGCGTGCAGTGCGGCGGTCGTCGCCCACAGCTCGGCCTCACGCAGCTTGTGCTCGGAGCGGCGGTTGCCCTGCTTGGTGCGGGCCTGGGAGGTGTAGGTGGCGCGGTGCAGCTCCAGGTAGAGCTCGCCGACCCAGACCGGGGCGTCCGGGTACTCCTCGCGGGCCTGGGCGAAGAAGTCGTCCGGGTGCTCGACGACGACCTTGGGCGAGCCCTCCAGGTCGGCCAGGCGTCGGGCCCGCTCCATGATCTCGCGGGTGGGGCCGCCCCCGCCGTCGCCCCAGCCGAAGGGGGCCAGCGAGCGCTGCCCGCCGCCCTTCTCCGAGTAGTTGCGGACCGCGCGGTCCATCTCCTCGCCGCTGAAGCGGGCGTTGTAGGTGTCGACGGGCGGAAAGTGCGTGAAGATGCGGGTGCCGTCGATGCCCTCCCACCAGAAGGTGTGGTGGGGGAACTTGTTGGTCTGGTTCCAGGAGATCTTCTGGGTGAGGAACCAGTCGTTGCCCGCGAGCTTGGCGAGCTGCGGGTAGGCGGCGGTGTAGCCGAAGGAGTCCGGCAGCCAGACGCCCTTGGTCTCGATGCCGAAGTGCTCGATGAAGAACCGCTTGCCGTGGACGAGCTGGCGGGCGATGGCCTCGCCGCCGGGCAGGTTGCCGTCGGCCTCGACCCACATGCCGCCGACCGGGGCCCACTGGCCCTTCTTCACCGATTCCTGGATGCGGGCCCACACGTGCGGGTAGTTGTCGCGCACCCACTCGTACTGCTGGGCCTGGGAGCAGGCGAAGATGAAGTCGTCGTACTCGTCGGCGAGCGCGGTGACGTTGGAGAAGGTGCGGGACGTCTTGCGCTTGGTCTCGCGGATGGGCCACAGCCACGCGGAGTCGATGTGCGCGTGGCCGACACCGGAGATGGTGTGCGCGCTCGCGTGGGCCGGCTTGGCCAGCACCGGCGCGAGGACCTCGCGGACGGCCGCGGCGCTGCCGGAGACGTCGTCCAGGTCGAGGGCGTCCATGGCCCGGTCCAGAGCATGCAGGATCTCGTGGCGGCGCGGCTCGTGCTCGGCGAGGTGCACCATGAGCTCGCGCAGCACCTGGAGGTCCAGGTCGAGGTGGAAGACCTCCTCGTCGAGGACGGCGAGGTCGGCGCGCTGGAAGGTGTAGAGGGGCGCGGAGCCGGCCGTGAGCTTGTCGCCCATCGGCGTGACCTTGGAGAAGTTGTCCTTGAGGATGTCCGGGTTGGAGGCGGCCTCGACCAGGTAGTCGATCTGCTCGCCGCCGGTCGCCGGGTTGGCGATGGGGACGTACTGGTTGAGCGGGTTCACGGCCTTCAGGGGACGGCCGTCGGCCAGGTGGACCAGGGCCTCGGCCTGGTTTCCGGGCCAGTCGCCGACGAAGCCGAGGTCGATGACGGCCTCGACGCGCTTACCGGCCCACTCGGCGGGCACCTGGCCGCGCATCCGGAACCAGGTGGTGCCCCAGGGCGGCCCCCACGGGGTGTCCATCGCGAAGGGCGTGTAGCGGGCGGCCGCGGCCTCCTCGAAGGAGACCGGCTCGCCCGGCGCCTGCCAGGCCTCGACCTCGAAGGGGACGGTGGCCGCGTAGACCGCGGGCTTGATGCGCTGGTCGTGGGCGCGCTGGACGCGCTCCTCGATGCGGCGGCGTTCGTCGTGCATGAAAGGTCTCCAGGGAGGGAGAGGGCGAGCTGGTGAGGCCGTGAAGCGAGGGGAAAGCGCTTTCCGATAAGGGACGCTACTTAAGGTACGCGAGCCCCGGGTGCACCGAGGTGTAGCCCTCGACCAGCTTGCGGGCGACGTTGACGGAGTCGACCAGCGGGTGCAGCGCGAAGGCCTTCACCGCGGTCGTGCGCGAGGCGGACTCGGCGGCGGCCAGCACCTCCCGCTCCACCGCCTTGACCGAGCAGACCAGGCCGGTGGCGTGGTCGGGCAGCGGCGCGACGGAGACGGGGTGAGCGCCGTTGGCGTCGACGAGGCAGGGCACCTCGATGACGGCGTCGTGGTCGAGCACGGCGAGCGTGCCCTGGTTGCGGACGTTGAGGATGAGGGTGGTGCGCTCGTCACGGGCGATGGCCCGCATCAGGGCGAGGGCGACCTTCTCGTAGCCGCCGGAGAGGTCGTCGGCGTCGCGCTCGCCCGCTCCGGCCGTCTCCCGGTTCTCGGACATGTAGGTGGCCTCGCGCTCGGCGCGGGTGCGGTCCCAGACGTCCAGCGCCTTCGCGCCGGGGGCGCCGACCTCGTCGTAGAACCGCGCCTGCTGGTCGGCGAGGAAGGCGCCGCGGGTCTTCTCGGCCTGCTGGTAGGCGCGGACGGCCTCGCGGTTGAAGTAGTAGTAGTGCAGGTATTCGTTGGGGATCGCGCCGAGCGACTGGAGCCAGTCGGTGCCGAAGAGCTTGCCCTCCTCGAAGGAGCCGAGCAGGTCGGGGTCGGCGAGCAGGCGGGGCAGCTCGTCCCGGCCGGCGATCTTCAGGCCGCGGACCCAGCCGAGGTGGTTCAGGCCGACGTAGTCGATCCACGCCTCGTTGGGGTTGGCGCCGAGCACGCGCGCGATACGGCGGCCGAGGCCGACCGGGGAGTCGCAGATGCCGATGACCCGGTCGCCGAGGTGGCGGGACATGGCCTCGGTGACCAGTCCTGCCGGGTTGGTGAAGTTGATGACCCAGGCGTCGGGGGCGAGGCGGGCCACGCGCCGGGCGATGTCCACGGCCACCGGCACGGTCCGCAGTCCGTAGGCGATGCCGCCCGCGCCGACCGTCTCCTGGCCCAGGACACCTTCCGCGAGGGCCACCCGCTCGTCCTCGGCCCGGCCCTCCAGGCCGCCGACGCGGATCGCGGAGAAGATGAAGTCGGCGCCGCGCAGGGCCTCGTCGAGGTCGGTCGTGGCGCTCACCCGTGGGGCGTCCTCGACCCGGGCGGCCTGCTCGGCGAGGACCCGGGTCACCGCGGAGAGCCGGCCGGCGTCCAGGTCGTGGAGCACGACCTCGGTGACCCTGCCCTCGCCGCGGTCGCCCAGGAGGGCGCCGTACACGAGCGGCACGCGGAACCCGCCGCCGCCCAGAATCGTCAGCTTCACCGGCTACCTCCCTCGCAGGAGCGCTGTCCGACCGGCCGGGAGACCTCTACCCGCATGAGCGGATGAGCTCCGTGAAGTGCGTTGCGAGAACCAAGCACGCGCTGTCCCCTTGCATTTGCTCCCAGAACCCGGGCTGGTTTCGACCCGGCTGGTGATGATCGCGTCAGACTCGATCGCCTACTGAGCGATCGAGCGGTATGAGCCAGGAATCTCCTTCGATTCCGAGGGAGGGGGTTCAATCTTGCACCTTTCCTGCCTCGACCACCTCGACGCCCGCCTCCTCCAGGGAGGCTCGGGTCACCGGGTCGGCCGGAGCGTTCGTGACCACCACGTCCAGGTCCTCGGGACCACAGACCCTCGCCATGCCCGTACCCGGGAACTTGGCGGCGTCGGCGAGCAGGACGACCTTGTCGCCGGCCTTGATCATGGCTCGCTTCACCGGCACCTCGACGACCGTCGTGTCCATCACCTGCCCACCGGGGCGCACTCCACTGGTGCCGAGGAAGAGCCAGTCGGCGTGCAGCTGGCGCAGGTTGTCCTCGGTGAGGAAGCCGACCAGGCTGCGGTACTCACGGCGGAGCATGCCGCCGAGCAGCACCAGCTCGATGCCCTCGTCGTCGGCGAGCTCCTCGTAGACCACCAGGTTGCTGGTGATCACGGTGAGGCGGCGGCCGTGCAGCTGGCGGGCCAGCCGGTAGGCGGTGGTGCCGATGTCCAGCAGCACCGACTGACCGTCGGCGACCATGGCGGCGGCGCGCTCGGCTATGGCGTCCTTCTCGGACACGCGCACCTCGGCGACCTCGGCGAAGGGCTGGTCGCCCTCCTCCACGACGGCGCCGCCGTGCACGCGCGTGAGCATGCCGTCCTCCTCGAGCCTGACCAGGTCGCGCCTGATCGTGGCGGGGCTCACACCCAGCTGCTCGGAGAGATCGGTCACGGATGCGGGGCCACCGGAGCGCAGGGCCCGCAGGATGAGTTGGTGTCGTCGTTCTGCCAGCACGGCGTGAACACTACTCGTCATCTTCAATCAAATCCATGCTCAGTTCTGCTCGGGTATTGACCAATCTCGCGGATCAGCGCACGATTCCGGTCATCGAAATTGACGAGTTTTGACGAGAGGCTCTTCGCGTGGACGACGACAGGCCCGACGTGCTCCTGACCGGGCTGCTCTTCTACGACCTCGTCCTCACCGGCCTCGGGAAGCCGCCGACGCCCGGCGAGGAGATCTGGACGGCCGGCATGGGCTGCGGCCCCGGCGGCATCGCCAACCTGGCGGTCGCCGCGTCCCGCTTCGGTCTGCGCACCTGGCTGGCCACCGCCTTCGGCGACGACTTCTACGGCGAGTACTGCCGGGACGTGCTGTGCGACCAGGAGGACATCGACCTCTCGCTCTCCCGCACCGCGGACGGCTGGCCCACCCCGGTCACCGTCTCACTGGCCGCCGGCCACGACCGGGCCCTCGTCACCCACGGCCAGGAACCCCCGTACTCCCAGGACACGCTGATGGGCGACCCGCCCGAGGCGCGCACGGCCCTCGTCCACCTGGAGGCCGAGCCGCGCGCCTGGCTCGCCAAGGCCGCCGCGAACGGCACCCACATCTACGCGGACGTCGGCTGGGATCCCACCCAGGAGTGGTCGAAGGACCTCCTGGACCAGCTGGCCCTGTGCCACGCCTTCCTCCCGAACGAGACCGAGGCGATGGCCTACACCCGGACCGACAGCGCGATCGCGGCGCTCGGCACGCTCTCCGAGCTGGTACCGGTCGCCGTCGTCACCCGCGGCGGGGACGGCGCGGTCGCCGTCGACCAGGTCACCGGCGAGTACGCGGAGGTCCCGGCCCTCCAGGTCGACGTCCTGGACGCGACGGGCGCCGGTGACGTCTTCGGCGCTTCGTTCGTCGCCGCCTCCCTGGGCGGCTGGCCCCTGGAGGAACGGCTGCGGTTCGCCGTCCTCGCGGCCGGACTGTCCGTCCAGCACCACGGCGGCGCCCTCGCGGCCCCCGGCTGGTACGGCGTCGACCGCTGGTGGCGCGCCCTGACCGACCCCGACCTGCGCAAGACATATGGCTTCCTGGCCGACCGCCTGCCGGCGGACGTCGGCCCGCCGGTGCGCCACGCCCCGGTCACCCCGCCCCGGCAGCACTGACCCTCACAACGCCCCCACAGTCCAACGCCCCTCAGCACCACGAACAGGAACAACAGGAGTGACCCGTGGACCTTTCTCGTAGAGGCTTCCTCCAGGCCGCCGCGCTCACCGCGGCCGCCTCCGGACTGACCGTCGCCTGCGGCGGCGGCTCGGGCTCGAGCGGCACCAAGAACGGCAAGAACCTCACCCTGTGGTACTGGGGCGGCGCGCTCAGCGACAAGGTGGTCGCGGAGGCGAAGACCCACTTCAGCAGCCAGATCAAGCTGACCTCGGCGTCCATCGGCGGCGACTTCAAGCAGAAGCTCACCACCACCCTCGCGGCGGGCACCTCCGTCCCCGACATCACCGGCATCAAGGGCGAGGACATCGCGTCCTTCCTGCCCAACGCCAACCGCTTCCTCGACCTGAACGACCTCGGCTTCAAGAAGCTGTCGTCGCAGTACCTGGACTGGAAGACCAAGCTCGCCCAGACCGAGGACGGCAAGCAGGTCGGCTTCCCGATCGACATCGGCCCCACCGCGATGTTCTACCGCGAGGACTTCTTCGCCAAGGCCGGGGTGGACACCGACCCCGCCAAGGTCGCCGCGCTGGTCAAGACGTGGGAGGACTACTTCCAGCTCGGCACCGAGCTGCAGAAGAAGAACCCCGGCACCTACCTGGTCAACAACCTCGGCTCCATGTTCGACATGACCGTCGGCCAGGGCACCCAGCGGTTCATCGACAAGGACAACCACTTCATCGGCGACCAGGACCACATCCGCGCCGCGTGGACCACGTCGGTGCGTCCCTACACCCTCGGCCTCGACGCCAAGATCAACGACAACACCTGGAACGCCGCCGTCGGCAAGACCCTCCTCACCGAGCTCGGCGCGGCCTGGCACGCGCTGGACATCGAGCAGGCCGCCCCCCAGACCAAGGGCAAGTGGCGGGTGTGCCCGATGCCCGTCGGACCGGCCAACCAGGGCGGTTCCTACCTGGCCCTGCCCAAGCAGTGCCGCAACCCCGAAGAGGCGTTCAAGATCATCAGCTGGATCCTCAGCCCCGCCAACGACGCCCGCGGCTTCACCGACGCCGCCATCTTCCCCGCCGCCCCGGCCGCCTACACGATGCCGGCCATGACGGGCCCGGACGCCTTCTTCGGCGGACAGAAGATCATCGAGGTCTTCGGTCCTGCCGCCAAGGCTGTTCCGCTCGCCTACGAGGCCCCGGCCGACGCCGCTGTCATGGCCCCCTACAAGACGGAACTGACCAACATCGAGGCCAAGGGCAAGAAGCCCGACGACGCCTGGAAGGACGCGGTCAGCCAGGCCAAGCAGATCGCCCGGCGGCAGGGGGTGAGCTGAGGTGACGTCACCTCCGGTGACCGGTCCCGCCGCGGTGTCCGAGCACCGCGGCGGGCCGGGCCCGGCCCGGTTCCGCCCGCGGCGCGCCGCGCCCGCGGGTGCCGCTCGGCCCAAGAGGCGCGGTCCGCTGTCGTACTGGCGGCAGTACCTGGCGATCTCGCCGTTCTACCTGATCTTCGCCGCGTTCTCCTTCTTCCCCGTCTTCTACTCGCTGTACCTGGCCTTCCAGCGCTGGGACGGCATGGGCACCATGCAGTTCGTGGGCCTGCAGCAGTTCCGGTTCCTGTGGGACGACCCGGTCTTCTGGCTGTCGATCCGCAACACCCTGGTGATCTGGGTGCTGTCCACCGTGCCGACCCTCTTCGGCGCCCTGACGCTCGCGACGCTGCTGCACTCGGTGCGCCGCTTCAAGGGCTTCTACCGCATCGCGCTGTACGTGCCGAACGTGACCTCGATCGTCGCCGTGGCGATCTTCTTCGGCGCGGTGTTCAGCAACAACTTCGGTCTGGTCAACGCGATCCTGGGCGTGGTCGGCATCTCGCCCATTCCGTGGCTGAGCAACCCGTGGCTGATCAAGGTGGTCATCTCGCTGCTGATGACCTGGCAGTGGACCGGCTACAACATGATCATCTATCTGGCCGGCCTGCAGGCGATCCCGAACTCGATCTACGAGGCGGCGAAGATGGACGGTGCGGGGCCCATCCGCACGTTCTTCCAGATCACCATCCCGATCATGCGGCCGATCATCCTGTTCACGGTCATCATCTCGACGATCAACGGCCTGCAGAGCTTCAGCGAGCCCCAGGTCCTGTTCGCCAGCAACGCCGCCAACGCCAACCTCGGCGGCCCGGGCCAGGCGGGTCTGACGACCTTGCTGTACTTCTACCAGTCGGCCTTCCTCAACAACGACTACGGCTACGGCGCGGCCATCGTGTGGGCCTTCTTCGTACTGATCATCATCCTCGTCGCCGTCAACTGGCGCATCACCACACGGGGGAGGAAGCCATGACGGCAGTGGACACCGCACGGCCGGCCACGGGAGGCAGGCGGCTGCGCCGCCCCAAGGGCCTCACCGCGCACATCATCCTCGTCGTGGCCGTCCTGGTCTCGGTCTTCCCGTTCGCGTGGACGATCATCATGGCGACCAACACCACGCAGGACATCTACAAGAGCCCGCCGAAGTTCACGTTCGGCTCCCATCTGCTGGAGAACATCCGGCACGTGCTGAACACCATCGATTTCTTCGGGTCGATGCTCAACACGGTGCTGGTCGCGACCGTCACCACCGCCCTGGTGCTGTTCATCGACTCGCTGGCGGCCTTCACCTTCGCCAAGTTCGACTTCCCCGGGCGCAAGCTGCTCTTCGGCACGCTGCTGCTGTTCATGATGCTGCCGCTGCAGCTGGCGATCCTGCCGCAGTTCATCCTCATGGCGAAGATCGGCTGGGTCGGGATGCTCAAGGCGCTCGCCCTGCCGTCCCTCGCCAACGCCTTCGGCATCTTCTGGCTGCACCAGTACATCCAGAACGGCGTGCCCGACGAACTCCTCGACGCCGCGCGCATCGACGGCGCCGGGTTCTTCCGCCAGTACTGGAACATCGCGCTGCCGATGATCAGGCCCGCGCTGTCGTTCCTCGCCATCTACGCCTTCGTCAACTGCTGGAACGACTACATCTGGCCGCTCGTCGTGCTCACCGACCCGGGCCACGTGACCCTCCAGGTGGAGCTCGCCCAGCTCAACGTCGGCCACACCACCGACTACAGCATGGTCATGGCCGGTGTCCTGATGGCGGCGCTCCCGCTGGTCATCGTGTTCAGCATCTTCGCCCGCGGGTTCATCGCGGGCGCCACCGAGGGAGCGGTACAGGGCTCCTGACCCGGTGCCGTGAGAAAGGGGTGGGCGGTGACGTACGACATCGGCGGACGCGGCAGGGTGCTCGTCGTGGGCATGGACGGGCTGCGGTACGACCTGCTGACCCGGTCGCCGGCCACAGCACCCGTCCTGCACGGCCTGATGGCCGCGGGCGCCCACGGCACCAGCCTGCTGCCCTACGGCGAGGTGGACGGCCTGGCCCCGGACGGGCCGTCCACCAGCATGGCCTACACCGACTCCGGGCCCGGCTGGTCGAGCGTGCTGACCGGGGTGTGGCCCGACCGGCACGGAGTGCGTGGCAACGACTTCGCCGGGGCCGACTACGGCCGCTACCCCGACTTCCTGACCCGGGCCGTCACCGCCCGGCGCCGGCTGCGCACCGCAGCGGTGGCGTCCTGGCCGGAGCTGATCCGGCGCGGCACCCTCGGCCCCGCCATCGGCCGCCGGGTGCGCTACGACGGCGAGTCGGAGGGCTACGGCACCGCGGACCGCCTCGTCGCCCGCACCGCCCAGCGCTGGCTCACCGAGGACGATCCCGACGCCGTGTTCGTGTACTTCGGCGCCACCGACGAGGCCGCCCACGCCATGGGCCCGCACAGCCTCGCCTACGACCGGGCCCTGCTCACCCAGGACACCCACCTCGGGTGGCTGCTGGCGGCCGTCGACGCCCGGCGCTCCGACCCCGCCCGCGCGCGGGAGCGCTGGACCGTGCTGGTCACCACGGACCACGGCCACCTCGACACCGGCGGCCACGGTGGCGACACCCGCGCCGAGCGCGAGGTGTTCGTCGTCCTGGCCGAGCCCGGCATGCCCGGCGGCACCCGGCTCGACACACCGCGCCTCATCGACATCGCTCCCACCGTCCTGGACCGGCTCGGCGTCCCCGTCGACCCGGCCTGGGGCCTGCAGGGCCGGGTCCTGCACGGCCACGGACACTCCTGCCACACCCCGGCTCAACCCACTCCACCTCCGACCCCGGAACGGTCATGACCGACGCACCCCGCCCCATCGATCCCCTCATCGCCCTGCGGCCCTGGGAGGCACCCGAGGTGACCTCCTGGGGGCGGCTGCCCATGAACGCCGTCGACCGGCGCTCCGGAGCACTCCCCCTGGACGGCGACTGGAGTTTCCAGCTGCTGCCAGCTCCGGACGCGCCGGTCGGCGGTCCCTGGTCGTCGGCCCACGTCCCCGGCGTCTGGACGATGCAGGACACGGACGACCTGCCGCGGTACCTCAACGTCCGCATGCCGTTCTCGGAGTTCCCGCCACACTCGCCTTCGGTGAATCCCACGGGCGTGTACGAGCGTGAGGTGGACGTCCCCGCCGAGTGGGCCGGACGCCGGATCGTCCTCCAGGTCGGCGCCGCCGAAAGCGTCCTGCTCGTCCATGTCGACGGGCGGCCCGTCGGGATCTCCAAGGACTCTCACCTGGCGGCCGAGTTCGACCTGACGGGACTGGTCCGCGCCGGAGACCGGGCCGTCGTACGGCTGACCGTCGTCAAGTGGTCGGACGCCTCGCACATCGAGGACCAGGACCAGTGGTGGCACGGCGGGATCACCCGGTCGGTACTGCTGTACGCGACGGATCCGCTGCATCTGTCCGATGTGACCGTGCGGGCCTCCTTCGACGGCTCGCTGCGGGTCGACTGCCGGGTGCGGCACGCGGGCGGTGCGCTGCCCGAGGGCTGGTACGTCAGTGGGGAGCTGGACGGTCTCGCGTTGGCGCAGGACGCGGAGTTCGACCGGTTCAACCGGGAGGACGACCGGGTCTCCGACTTCCTCGGCGAGGCACGACTGCGGACCGTCGTCGAGGACGTCCGCACCTGGAACGCCGAGACGCCCGAGCTGTACTCGCTGACCCTCCGGCTGCACCGCGCGGACGGTACGGTCACCGACACCTCACGGCACCGGATCGGATTCCGGGACGTCGAGATCGCCGGCCGGGACCTGCTGGTCAACGGGGAGCGGGTGTTCATCCGGGGCGTGAACCGGCACGACTTCCATCCGCTGACCGGGCGGACGGTGTCGTACGACGACATGCGCGCGGATCTGGTCACGCTGAAGCGGTTCGGATTCAACGCGATCCGCACCTCCCACTACCCGAACGACCCCACGCTGTACGAACTCGCCGACGAGCTCGGCTTCTACGTGGTCGACGAGGCGGACATCGAGTCGCACGACCACGCCCACGAGATCGCCGACGACCCGCGCCATCTGAACGCCTTCGTGGACCGGGTCTCGCGGATGGTGCGCCGGGACAAGAACCACCCCTCGGTCATCGTCTGGTCGCTGGGCAACGAGTCCGACTACGGGGCGAACCACGACGCGGCCGCCGGATGGGTGCGCCGGCACGATCCGACGCGGCCGGTCCAGTACGAGGGGGCCGCGAAGCTCGACTGGGCGGCGAGCGGCGACGCCTCCGACATCGCCTGCCCCATGTACGCCTCGCTGGAGGAGTGTGTGGAGCACGCGCTCTCCGGGCGGCAGACCAAACCGTTGATCTGGTGCGAGTACTCGCACGCCATGGGCAACAGCAACGGCACCCTCGCGGACCATTGGGCGGCCATCGAGTCAACGCCGGGTCTTCAGGGCGGGTTCATCTGGGAGTTCTGGGACCACGGCATCCTGCAGCGTGTGAACGACGGCAGACCGGTCGGGCGTGGGGGCGCCGGGCTCTATGACAACGGTGTCGCCGCGCCCGGCCACCGCTGGGCGTACGGCGGCGACTTCGGCGAGACGATCCATGACGGCGCCTTCATCGCGGACGGCGTGGTCTTCCCCGACCGCACACCCAAACCGGTGATGTACGAGCACCGGGAGATCGCGGCGCCGGTGCGCATCGAGTGCTTCCGGCACGAGGGCATCGTGCTCGGCAACCACCAGCACTTCCGCGGCCTGGCCTGGCTGGCCGGCGAGTGGGAGCTGTCGCTGGCCGACGGCCGCACCCTGACCGCGCCCGCCGTCCTGCCCGATCTGCGGCCCGGCGAGACGGCGGCCGTGCCGCTGCCGTTCGAGCTGCCCGAGGACGGCGGCGAGGCGTGGCTGACGCTGCGGGTGACGACCGCGGGGGACGAACCGTGGGCGCCGCGCGGCACGGTGGTGTGTGTGCCGCAGGTCAGGCTGCGGGAGGCGGTGCCGCAGGCTCCCGCACCCGTGCGGAATCGTTCCGTCAAGGTCGACGACGACGGACTCCTGGTCCACCCGCTGCTCACCTCGGCCCCCACGCTCTCCCTGTGGCGGGCCCCCACCGACAACGACGAACTGGGCGGCATGGCGCCGCGCTGGCGTGACTGGGGCCTCGACGCCCTGGTGCGCAAGGTCGCGCACATCCGGCAGACCTCCGGACGGGTCACCGTCCGTGCCGAGTACGCCTGTGAAGCCGGCGTCGTCCGCCATGTGCAGGTCCTCACCGCCGTCGAGGGCGGGATCCTCGTCGAGGAGTCGGCGGAGCTGCCGGAGGAGCTCCACGACGTGGCACGAGTGGGCTCCGTGTTCGAGACCGTCGCCGGGCTCGACCTGATGGAGTGGTACGGACAGGGCCCCTGGGAGTCGTATCCAGACCGCGGCTTCGGGGCGCCGGTCGGTCATCACTCGGTGCCGGTGGACGAGTTGTTCACCCCCTATCTGCGCCCGCAGGAGAGCGGCGGCCGGCACGGTGTACGGCACTTCACGCTCTCCGCGCCGGACGCCACCGGCCTCACCGTCGTCCTGGACGAACCCCGCCAGGTCGGCGTGACCCGCTACCGCGCCGCGGACCTCACCGAGGCGGCACACCACGACGAGCTCGTCCCGCGGGCGGGCTGCGTGGTGCACATCGACGCGGCCCACCGCGGCCTCGGCACCGCCTCGTGCGGCCCCGACACCTTCGCCTCCTACCTCGTCGCGCCGGGCGTCCACCGCTGGAGCTGGACCCTGCGCGCGCTCTGAATCCCCTCTCGACTTCCCCTTGTTACGGAGCACACGTGTGTACTTCGCATGACCAGAATCAGAGCGAGGCCGAGGCCGCGCAGGCCGGTGCCGGACGGCGCAGCTTCCTGCGGGCCACGGCGCTGCTGGGCGCGGCCGCCACGGCCGGGGTCGCGCTGCCCACGGCGGCCGAGGCCGCCTCGGGCTCTTCCTGGCGTCCCGACACGGAGAGCCGGCGTTTCACGCTCGCCGTCATGCCCGACACCCAGTACCTCTTCGACGGGCCGAGCATCGACAAGGCGCCTTTCGAGGCCTCGCTGCGGTATCTCCTGGAGCACGGGAAGGACGAGAACATCGTCTTCCTGTCCCATCTCGGCGACCTCACCCAGAACGGCGCGGTGGCCGAGTTCGCCGCGATCGGCGACGCGTTCAGGCTGCTCGACCGGCGGGGCGTCGGTTACAGCGTCCTCGCGGGCAACCACGACGTGAAGTCGTCCACCACCGACCAGCGCGGCGCGTCGCCGTACCTGGACACGTTCGGGCCTGACCGGTTCAAGGGGCACAAGACCTTCGGCGGCGCCTCGCCCGACGGCTACAACACGTACCACCTCTTCGAGGCCGCGGGCCGCGAGTGGATGGTGCTCGCCCTGGACTGGCGGCTGTCGGACCAGGGGTACGCCTGGGCGAAGAACGTCCTGGCCGCCCACCCGACCACGCCGGTCGTCCTGACCACACACGAGCTGGTCGTCGAGGACGACACGCTCTCGGACTACGGCCAACAGCTGTGGGACAAGCTGGTCAAGGACCACGACCAGATCTTCCTCACCCTCAACGGCCACTACTGGCCGGCCGGCCGGGCGACCCGCAAGAACACCGCGGGCAACGACGTCCACCTGCACCTGACGAACTACCAGAACCGGTACTTCGGCGGCGCGGCCATGATCCGCCTGTACCGCTTCGACCTCGACCGCGGGGTGATCGACGTGGAGACGGTCTCCCCGTGGATCCTCGGCCGGGCCGCCAAGGGGCTCAACGAGCTGGAGCGGCAGGAGATCGAACTCAGCGGCGACGCCGACCGGTTCACCGTCGACATCGACTTCGCCTCGCGCTTCGCCGGCTTCGATCCGGTGCCCGCGCGTGCGGCGCGTCCGGTGTCCAGGATGCTGATCCCGGGCACGGCCGCGTACTGGCGGTTCGACTCGGCGGTCTCCGGCACGGTCCGCGACCTCTCCGGCCGCGGCAACGACCTCACCGTGGTGTCGGTGGGCGGCGGCTCGCTGGGCTGGTCCGCGGACCACCACCCCGACCAGCCCGGCCACGGCAGCCTGGAGTTCCAGGGGTTCAAGTCGCCCCTGAAGGGCGCCTATCTGCAGACGGTCGACAAGGCGCCGCTCAACTCCGCCGTGTTCAAGGACGGTTACACCATCGAGGCGTTCTACCGTCTCCCCGCGAACTGGGACCCGGACCACCACGCCTGGGCCGGGCTGGTCAGCCGGAGGGGTACGGGCGGCGCCGCGGGCAAGACCGCGGACGACCCCGACGAGCCGCTCGCCACGCTGTCGCTGTCGAACGACCGTGAGCCGCAGTGGGCCATGCGTCCGCTCAACCAGGAGGGCATCGCCACCAACTGGGGCCAGGAGACGCCGCTGGAGACCTGGTGGCACCTCGCCGTCGTCAACGACGGCAGGCACACCACGCTGTACGTCCAGGGCTGCCCGGTGGTCCGCAACCCGAAGGCGTCCGCCGTCGGGATCACCTCGGTCTCAGAGCCGTGGCTGCTGGGCGGCTACACCTACGCCGACACGATCGACCAGATCTTCCATGGCCGGCTCGGCGACGTCCGGATCGTGTCGCGGGCCCTGCCCGTCTCCTCCTTCATGACCCACTGACCCGACTCACCGACTGGGATCACGATGACCGAGCAGCAGCTGCCCTCCTGGGCCGACCCCTCCGTCCACCCCGCCGACCTCGACGCCCAGGGCGTGTCGAGACGCGGACTCCTGCGCCGCGCGGGCCTGTTCGGCGCCGCGTTCGCCCTCGGCTCGGCGGCGACCCCCGCCTTCGCCTCCTCCGGCAGGCCGCACTTCGGCGGCGAGGACCCCCGCCTCGCCTACCTGGTGGGCGACCACCACGTGCACTCCGTGTACAGCCATGACGCCAAGTACACCTTCTCCCAGCAGGCGCAGGCCGCCGCGAGGTACGGCCTAGACTGGATGGTCTTCAACGAGCACTCCAACTTCGGACACGCCTACTACGGCGCCAAGCTGGAGCACGCGGAGATCGTCAGGGCCCGCGCGGAGAACCCGCGCCAGCTGATCTTCCAGGGCCTGGAGTGGTACATCCCGGCCGCCGAGCACTGCACGGTGTTCGCGGCCCCCGGCCCGCACGAGACCGACCTGCTCACGCAGTTCGAGCTCGCCTACGACGGCAAGCTCCTGGGCTACACCGAGGGATCCGCGGGCGCCGCCGACACCGCGCGCAACGAGGCGCACGCCGTCAAGGCGATCAAGTGGCTGGCTGAGCAGCGCCGTTCGGGATACGTGGACGACGTCCTGGTGCTCGCCAACCACCCGCTGCGGCTCGGCATCGACTCGCCGCACGAGATGCGCAACTGGCGGGACGCGGCCCCCGAGATCATGATCGGCATGGAGGGCGCCCCGGGCGCCCAGGGTGCGGCCCTCCCCGGCTGGCGCAGTGCGACCTCGATCCGCGGCGAGTACGAGAACAAGCCGTCGGCGCAGTCCTGGGCGGCCTACCCGGCGGACGCGTATCTGACGTACGGCGGCTTCGACTGGGCGACGGCGACCGTCGGCGGGCTGTGGGACTCGATGCTGGCCGAAGGCAGCCTGTTCTCGATCACCACGAACTCCGACAACCACCGCACCGTCTTCGACACCTGGAAGAACGGCGACTGGCCGGCCGGCCAGAACTTCGACAACACCGGGAAGCTCCCCGACCCGGTGAACACCGACACCCCGCAGCCCGGCAGCGACTTCTGGCCGGGCCAGTTCAGCCGCACCCACGTCGGTGTGACCCGCTACAGCTACCGCTCGGTCATGGCGGGCCTGCGCGCGGGCCGGGTCTGGGTGGACCACGGGCATCTGCTCGACGGACTCGACGTGCGCGTGAAGCGGGACTGCGACCTGGGCCGCGGAGTCACGCTGGGCGGCCGGCTGCGGGTCCGCAAGGGCGAGAAGATCACGCTGTACGTCACCGTCACCAGCGCCTCCCGCCCCAACCCCCAGGGAATCCTCCCCGAGTTGGCGCACGTGGACGTGATCCGGGGCGCGGTGCGCGGTCCGGTGAGCGACCGGGACGGCTGGCAGGCGCCCGACACCAGGGTCGTACAGACGAAGGACGTGTCCGGCCGGAAGGGGACGTACACCCTGCGCATCCCCCTGACCGCCGGGGACGAGTCCTTCTACGTCCGGCTGCGCGGCAGCGACGGCAAGCGGCACGGTGCCGGGTATCTCGGTGCCTCGGTCGACCCGCACGGGCCGATTCCGCACGCGCCCGGGGACGGTGACCCGTGGGCGGACACGTGGTTCTACTCCAACCCGGTCTTCGTCGACGTCGCGGGCGCCTGACGAAGCGCCATTCCGCCGTCGGGGCTGCCTATCGGCCGCCGTCACGCTCGGTGCGGGGCCCCGCCTTCGCGGGCGGTGCCCCGCACCGGGCGGAGACCGGCACGGCGTACGCGGACGCCCTCAGAGGCGGGCAGGGGCTCGCCTCCCGGGCGGACGGTTCGCTGCTGTCGCGGGCCGGTCCTCGATCCCCTCGACCCGCGGATCAACGGAGAGGCCCATAAGGGCGCGGGAACCTCGCGACAAGCCAGGACGGCGCCGCAGTCGCCCGGACGGCATGTCGCGGCACCTCCAGCGGAGCGCTTACGCGTAGAACCGGGAAAGACTCTGGAGCACCGCCGCCGGCTTGGCCCCGCCCTCGATCTCTATCGCTCCGTCGACGGTGATCTGCACACCGCCCGGCACCTCCTCGACGTCCGTGAGCTTGGCGACGAGGCGGATACGGGAGCCCACCTTCACCGGGGAGGGGAAACGGACCTTGTTCAGGCCGTAGTTGACCTTCGTGCTGACGCCCTGGACGTCAAGGAGCTCGGTGAAGAGCGGGATGAACAGGGAGAGGGTGAGGTAGCCGTGCGCGATGGGGGCGCCGAAGGGGCCAGCCGCCGCCTTCTCGGGGTCCACGTGGATCCACTGGTGGTCGCCGGTGGCGTCGGCGAAGGTGTTGACGCGCTCCTGGGTGACCTCGATCCACTCGCTGGTGCCGAGGTCGCTGCCGGCGAGCTTCTTCAGTTCGTCGAGGCCGTTGACGGTGACGCTCATGTAGCTGTCCTTACTTACGAGTCGGAGCCGTAGCGCTTGCGCACCCGGGACTTGAGGAGCTTTCCGGAGGCGGTGCGCGGGAGTTCGTCCGCGACCACCACCGACTTGGGGATCTTGTACTTGGCGAGTCGGCCGGCCAGGGAGGCCAGGACCTCGTCGGGGTCGGGCGTGGCGCCCTCGCGGGGGACGACGACCGCCCGCGGCACCTCGCCCCACTTGTCGTCCGGGACGCCGATGACCGCGCACTCGGCGATGTCCGGATGGCCGAGGAGCAGGTCCTCGATCTCGGCGGGGTAGATGTTCTCGCCGCCGGAGATGATCATGTCCTTGATCCGGTCGACGATGAAGACGTATCCGTCCTCGTCGACCCGGGCCGCGTCCCCGCTGCGGAACCAGCCGTCCGCGAAGGAGGCGGCGGTCTCCTCGGGCAGCCCCCAGTAGCCGGGCATGACGTGCGGGCCGCGGAGCACGACCTCGCCGGTCTCGTCGGCGCCGACGGGCGCCAGGTCCGGCCGTACGACCCGGACGTCGCTGAAGAAGTGCGGCACACCCGCCGAACCCGCCTTGCTGATGGCGTGCTCGGCGTCCAGGAACAGGGTTCCGGGGGACGCCTCGGTCATGCCGTAGCCCTGGAGGAAGGTAAGCCCGCGCTCCTGGTAGGCGGCGATGAGGGGGGTCGACACCGGTGAGCCGCCACAGGTGAGGATCCGCAGCGACGACAGGTCCGCGTCCGCCCAGCGCGGGTGCCTCGCCACCTGCTCGAACATCGTCGGCACCCCGAACATGAAGGTGATCCGGTGCCGTTCGATCAGGTCGAAGGTCGCGTTCGGGTCGAAGGCCTCGACCAGGACGCAGGTCCCGCCCTTGAGCAGCACCGGGAGCGTCAGCATGTTCAGGCCCGCCGTGTGGAACAACGGGGCCGAGACCAGGGCGCGTTCGTCGGTGATCAGGTCGGTGTCGACGAGGACGTTGATCGCGTTCCAGGTGAGGTTGCCATGGGTGAGCATGGCGCCTTTGGGGCGGCCGGTGGTACCCGAGGTGTACATGATGATGCAGGTGTCGTCGGGCGTGACCGGCTCGTCGATCGGTTCGGCCGGTGAGTCGGCGAGCAACTGCTCGTACTCGGCGCCGACCTCGACGTACGTCCGCACGTCGGTGCTGCCCGGCAGTCCGGCGACGAGCCCCGCGTGCGAGGGGCCGTAGACCAGCGCCCTGGCCCCGGAGTCGGAGAGCTGGTAGCCGATCTCCGGTCCGGCGAGGCGGGTGTTGAGGGGGACGAAGACCACGCCGAGAGTGCCGGCCGCGAACAGTGTCTCCAGGTAGGAGGGGTGGTTGGGGCCGAGGTAGGCGACCCGGTCACCGCGCCGGATGCCCCGGGCGCGCAGGGCGTGCGCGAGGCGGGTGACGCGGGTGTGCAGCTCGGCGTAGGTCACCGTCGTGTCGCCGTGGATCAGGGCGGTGCGGTGCGGGGTCTTGCGTGCCCGGCGTGCGGGCCACGAACCCAGTCCCTCGTTGCGCATCTGGGGCCCCTTATGGCTTGGTCAGCCCGAGCAGACGGGCGGCGTTCTCCTTGAGGATCTTCGGCTTCACCTCGTCCTTGATCGACAGCTTCTCGAAGTCGGCGAGCCAGCGGTCGGGGGTGAGGACGGGGAAATCGGAGCCGAAGAGGACCTTGTCCTTGAGCAGCGTGTTCGCGTACTGCACGAGCTGCGGCGGGAAGTACTTCGGCGACCAGCCGGACAGGTCGATGTGCACGCCCGGCTTGTGGGTGGCGACGGCGAGGGCCTCGTCCTGCCAGGGGAACGACGGGTGCGCCAGGATGATCTTCAGGTGCGGGAAGTCGGCCGCCACGTCGTCCACGTGGAGCGGGTTGGAGTACTTGAGGCGGATGCCGCCGCCGCCCGGGACCCCGGCGCCGATGCCCGTCTGGCCGGTGTGGAAGAGGGCGATCGTGCCCGTCTCCTCGATCACCTCGTAGAGCTCGTACGCCACTGCCCTGTCGTTGGGGAAGAAGCCCTGGATGCTCGGGTGGAACTTGAAGCCCTTCACCCCGTACTCCTCGACCAGGCGGCGGGCCTGCTTGACGCCCGCCCTGCCGCGGAAGGGGTCGATGGAGGCGAAGGGGATGAGGACGTCCGCGTTGGCGGCCGCGGCCTCGGCGACCTCCTCGTTCGGGACGGGCGCGGTCCCGGTCGCGGACTCGGCGTCCACCGTGAAGATCACGGCGGCCATCTTCCGCTCGCGGTAGTAGGCGGCCGTCTCCTCCAGGGTCGGCTTCCGCTTGCCCTCGACCTTGAAGTAGGCGGAGGAGGCGTCGTGCAGGTCGTCGTCCAGCGAGGAGTGGCCCTTGGAGGAGACCTCCGCGTGGGTGTGTACGTCGATGGCGACCAGCTCGTCGATGTCCATCAGGCCTCCGGAAGCTTCGGTGCCGGGATGCCGACGGTCTGCAGTTCGGCGCCGACCGACGTCGGGAACGCGTCGGCCAGGGTCGCGGGGGTCCAGCCGCCGTCGGCGTAGGCCGTCTTGATCTCCTGCGGGTGGGACCAGAGTGCCACCTTGTCGCCGCCGATGCCGATGGCCTGGCCGGTGATGCCCCGGGCGGCCTCGGAGGCGAGGAAGGGGACGAGCGCCGCGCAGTCCTCGGGGGTGCCGAAGCCCTCGCCCTTGCGGAGGAAGTCCGGGAGCGCCTCGCCGTTCTTCATGGCCTCGATGTACGGGGCGAAGGCGGGGATGGTCTCGGTCATCGCAGTGGCCGCGACCGGCACGATCGCGTTGACCGTGATGTTCGCGCGGCCCAGCTCCATGGACCAGGTGCGGGCGAAGGCGGCAATACCGGCCTTGGCGGCGGCGTAGTTCGTCTGCCCGAAGTTGCCGCGCTGCCCGGCCGGGGAGCCGACCAGGATCAGGGTGCCGCCCTCGCCCTGCTCGCGCATCCGGACGGCGGCGGCTCGGGCGCAGGTGAAGGTGCCCTTGAGGTGGGTGGCGATCACCGCGTCGAAGTCGTCGTCGGTCATCTTCCACAGCACCTTGTCGCGCAGGATGCCCGCGTTGGTGACCAGGACGTCGATCCGCCCGAACTCCTCCACGGCCCGGTTGACCAGGCGCTCGGCGGCCTCGGTGGTGCCGACCGGGACCACCTCGGCGACGGCGGCGCCGCCCGCCTCGGTGATGGACTTCACGGCCTGCTCGGCCACCGCCTCGTCGACGTCGTTGACGACCACGGAGGCGCCGTGGGCGGCAAGGGCGTGCGCGTAGGCGAGGCCGAGGCCCCGGCCACTGCCGGTGACTACGGCGACCTTGCCGGAGAGATCGATGCTGGGCACGAGCGGGTCCCTTCACGAGCTGATGCTTGGGTGCGGCTACGAGATCGAAGCTAAGAGCAATAATTGATGACGTCAATAGTTGTTGGAGACCTTCGGGTACGTCATGCTGGAATCTCCCTGACACACCGAGCGCGAGGAGCCCGCCATCACACGCCAGCACGTCACCCCGAAGCCCATCGACTCGGAGGAGCCGTGGATGCGCGGGTTGCACGCGGACACCGGTTACCTGCTGTACCGCCTGGGCCTGCGCTCGGGTCAGCTCTTCAACACGTTCCTCCAGGAGTCGGGGCTCAGGCTGCGGCACTACGCGGTGCTGCGCTATCTCGCCGGGGCCGAGGGCGCCCTCCAGCGGGAGCTGAGCACCCGGCTGGGTTACGACCCCAGCGCGATCGTCGGGCTCGTCGACGACCTGGAGAAACTGGGGATGACCGAGCGCCGCCCCTCCCCTGACGACCGCCGAAGCAAGATCGTCGTACTCACCGAGAACGGCCGGGCCTTCCTGCGCGGCACCGACGAGGCGGGCCGACGGGTGACCAACGACCTGCTCGCGCCGCTGGACCCCGCGGAACGCGAGACGCTCCAGGCCCTCCTGCTGAGGGTCGCCGACCGGCCATGACCGCCCTTCCCGACCCCGGGCCCCGCTCCGGCCGTGGCGCCGCCCCCACCGCGCCGGACCGGCTGCTGTCCGTGCTCGCCGCGTTCGACCACGACCACCCGGCGCTGTCCCTGACCGACATCAGCCGGCGGGCCGGGCTGACGCTGACGACCACGCACCGGCTGGTGGGCGCGCTGACCGACTGGGGTGCGCTGGAGCGGGACGACGCCGGGGTCTACCACGTCGGCCTCCGCCTCTGGGAGGTCGCCGCGCTCGCACCGCGCGGGGTCGCGCTCAGGCAGCTGGCGCTGCCGTATCTGGAGGACCTGTACGAGGCCACCCACGAGAACGTGCAGTTGGCGGTGCGGGACGGCTCGGACGTGGTCTACATCGAGTGGATCGCGGGGCGTTCGTCGGTCGGCGTGCACATCCGGGTCGGAGCGCGCTGGCCGCTGCACGCCACCGGGGTCGGCCTGGTGCTGCTGGCGCACTGCGAGCCGCGGGAGCAGGAGGAGTACTGCGCGTCCCCGCTCGCGATCTTCACGCCGTACACCATCGCCGAACCGGCGAAGCTGCGCCGGGTCCTGGCCGAAGTCCGGCGCACCGGCGTCGCGGTGAGCAGCCGTCAGGTCACCGACGACGCCCTGTCGGTGGCGGCCCCCGTGTGCGGGCCCGACGGGACGGTGGCCGCGGCCGTGTCCGTGGTCGTACCCGAGGCCGACGCCCAGGTGCCGGCGCTGATCCCGGCGGTACGCCTCGCGGCGCTCGGAATCTCACGGGCACTGGGCTGGCAGCCGACGGTCACACCCCGCCCGGGCACCGGAAACCCCTCTCACCGGTGAGGGATATTGGAACGACCCTGATGACCCAGTCATGTCCGCCGCCGGGCCCTGGCATCCCCTCGCAGTCACCCGACCACTGAGCCCCTGTGAAGCGGCATACAGCCCCCGGGACCTGCCAGGCCCCGGCCGGCAAACCGCGAACGCGACCCGCTCCGGCGCCGGATATCCCTCGCACCGGTGAGGCCCCACCCGCACCGGCGTCGTGATACTGGAACGGCCCCGGCCCCGAGGAGCCGCTCATGTCCGCCGCCCGGTCCTGGTACGCCCCTGTCGTGACCCGTTTGCGGACGACGAATCCGTACGTCGTCGACGGCGCGCTCGCCGTGCTGGTGCTGTTCGCCGCCTCCCTGCAGTGGATGTTCCCCGACGAGGGCGACGACCGGCTGAGCCTGGTGGGCTGGCTGCTGGGGGCCGCCACCGCCGTCCCCCTCGTCTGGCGGCGCCGCCACCCCTACGCGTGCGCGCTGGCCGTCTCGGCGGCCACCACGGCGATGGCCTACTACCACGCGCCACCACCGGACGTGCTCTACGGCGGTCTCGTCGTCCTGTACACGATGGCCGCCCAGGGCCTGCCCTGGCAGCGCCGCACGATGCTGGCGAGCTGGCTGCTCGGGGCCGTGCTGACCATGCAGCACAAGGAGCACTCCGAGCCCTTCGAGTACGCCTTCCACCTCACCGGCATGATCTGCGCCTACGGCCTCGGCGTCCTGGCCCGGGTCCAGCGCGCGTACACCGCCGCCGTCGAGGACCGGGCCCGCCGGCTGGAACGGGAGCGGGCCGCGGATACCGCGCGGGCCATCGCCCAGGAACGCTCCCGGATCGCCCGGGACATGCACGACATCCTCGCCCACGCGGTGAGCCTGATGGTCGTCCAGGCGGAGGCAGGACCGGTCGTGGTGCGCAGCGATCCGGCCCGCGCCGAGGCCGCGTTCGACGCGATCGCGGCCAGCGGCCGGGACGCCATGGCCCAACTCCGGCGGATCCTCGGCGTGTTGAAGGAGGAGGAACGCCGGGGCGGCGCCGCCCGGCTGCCTCAGCCGGATCTCGCCGGCCTCCCGACCCTGGTCCGGCAGGTCTCCGAGTCGACGGGGCTGCGGATCGAGTCGACCACGCGGGGCAGGCCGCGCCCCCTGCCCCCGGACACCGAGGTCGCCGCCTATCGCGCGGTGCAGGAAGCCCTGACCAACACGGTGAAGCACGCGTACGCTTCCTGCGCACAGGTGGAACTCGACTGGGCGGAGGACGAGTTGACCCTCACGGTGACGGACGACGGCAGAGGCCCCGCGCGTCCGGACGGCGGGCACGGGCTGATCGGCCTCAGGGAGCGGGCAGCCGCCTGCGGGGGCAGCGCCGAGACCGGTCCGGGTCCGCAGGGGGGCTTCCGGGTCGTCGTACGGCTGCCCGCCGGCGCGGACCGGGAAGCGGCCCTCGGGTGAGCATCCGGGTGGTCGTCGCCGACGACCAGGAACTGGTCCGCAGCGGCTTCACCATGATCCTGGAGGCGCAACAGGACATCGAGGTGGTCGCCGAGGCGGGGGACGGCGCCGAGGCGGTGGCCGCCGTGCGGAGCCACACGCCCGACGTACTGCTCCTCGACATCCGGATGCCCGTCATGGACGGCCTGGAGGCGGCCCGGCGGGTGTGCGCCGAGTCGAGCTGCAAGGTGGTCATGCTGACCACGTTCGACCTCGACGAGTACGTGTACGACGCGCTGTACGCCGGAGCCAGCGGCTTCCTCCTCAAGGACGTGCGCCGCGACGACCTCGTGCACGCGGTCCGCGTGGTCGCGGGCGGCGACTCGCTGCTCGCGCCGACCGTCACCCGCCGCCTGGTCGCCGACCTCGTGCGCCGCCGCCGCGAGGAGGCCGCCACCGGGGCCGCCCCCGACCGCCTGGACGTCCTGACGGCCCGCGAGGTGGAGACCCTGCGGATGCTGGCCCGGGGCTTGTCCAACGCGGAGATCGCCACGACGTTGTTCGTGAGCGAGCACACGGTGAAGACCCATGTCAGCAATGTGCTGAGCAAGCTGGGGCTGCGGGACCGGGTGCAGGCGGTGATCTGCGCGTACGAGACGGGTCTGGTGGCGCCGGGCGCGCCCTAGTCCCCGGGCTGGTCCCCGAGTTCGGTGAACAGGGTCAGCTGAAGCGAACCGGGCGCCTCCAGGCGGGAGTTGAGGGAGTTCCACGGCGTACGGGTCGGCTCGGCGACCACCTCCGCACCGGCCTCCTCCAGCTTCCCCGTCATGACGGTCGAGTCGTCGACCTCGAAGGCGACCCTGATGTGCCCGGCGACCCGCCGCCCCACCTCCACCTCGTCGATGAACGCGGCATGGTTCGGATCGGTGAGCTCCAGCGTCGCGCGTCCCGCCTCCAAGATGGTGACCCGCCCCCCGGGCGACGAGAACGCGGCGCGTTCCGGCAGCCCGAGGACGTCCCGGTAGAAGCGCAACGCCTCGTCGTAGTCGTCCGCCGTGACGACGAGACGGAGTTCACGGACGGTGGGCGGTACCTCGGACATGCGGCCTCCTAAGTGGTGTCCTCAAGGTCAACTCCCCGACCGGTACCGGAGATTCCTCCCTCGCGAGAGTGAGGGAGCATCCCGCCTCACCCGCGCGACGGAGGCCCCGAAACCGCCCGCCCCGGCGATCCCGTGAGCACGCCCACGACAGCACTCTGACGGTTCCGGCAACCACCGCCAACCCGCCGGGAGGCTCCCGTGCTCTCCACCCTCGCCCGGACGGCGACCCGCCGCCCGCTGACCGTCATCGGCCTCTGGGCCGCTTTCCTGCTGCTGGGTTTCGGCCTCGGGACGGGCGTCTTCGCCGACCTCTCCGACGACGTGCCCGACGTGCCGGGCACCGAGTCCGACATGGCCGACGATCATCTCTCCGGTGTGGACCCGACCGGCGAGTCCGTCACCGCGGTCGTCGCGGGCGAGGCCGTCTCCGACGCGGCCCTGCGCGCCCAGGTCGAGCGGACCGTCGCCGAGGTCCGCGGGATCGCCGGGGTGGCGGATGTACCGGACCCGTACACCACCCCCGGTCTCACCGCCCGCGACGGACAGGCACTCATCATCCCCGTCACCTTCGAGGGCGGCCTGAGCGACGAGGCCGAGGAGGACGCGACGGACAAGGCCGTCGAGACGATCAAGCGGATCGACGCTCCCGACGTCCACGTCAGCGGCGGCGAACTGCTTGGCCGCCAGCTCGGTGAGCGCGCCCAGGAAGACGTGAAGAACGCCGAGTTGATCTCCCTTCCGGTCGTACTCGCCCTGCTGCTCGTCGTGTTCGGGGGACTGCGCGCGGCCGCACTGCCGCTGGTGGTCGCGGTGAGCGGGATCGCCGGCGCCTTTCTCGGACTGTTCGCTTTCAGCCAGGTCACCGACATCTCGGTGTACGCGATCCAGGTCACCACCATGCTCGGCCTCGGACTCGCCGTCGACTACGCCCTGTTGATGCTGGTCCGCTTCCGCGAGGAACGCCGGCACACCGACGACGTCGTCGAGGCCGTGCACCGCACGGTCGGCGCGGCCGGCCGGACCGTTCTGTTCTCCGGGCTCACGGTCGCCGTCAGCCTGACCGGGCTGCTGGTCTTCCCGAGCGTGTTCCTGCGCAGCATCGGCCTGGCCGTCGCCGCCGTCGTGGTGGTCGACATGCTGGCGGCGGTCACCCTGCTGCCCGCGCTGCTCACGAGGTTCGGCGGGCGGATCTGGCCTTCGAAGGCACGCTCCGACGACGAGGAGGGCCGTGTCTTCGCCCGCCTCGCCCGCTTCGCCCAGCGCCGACGGATCGCCGTCCTGGTCACCGTCGTCCCGGCCCTGCTGCTCCTCGCCCTGCCCGTGACCGGTATGCGCATCGCCATCGGCGACGCCCGCCAACTGCCTTCGAGCACCGAGGCACGGCGGCTGTACGACACCGTCGACGCGCACTTCCCCCAGGGCACCGGGGTCTCCCCCGTGGTCGTCGTCCTCGAGCCCGGCACCGGCACCGCGACCGCCGACCGGATCCGCGCCCTGGTCCCGAACGCCGAGTCCCGCCGGCTGCCCGGCGGCAACACCGTCGTGGAGCTCCAGCCGCCCGGGAGCGTGGACGGCGGGGCGGCGACCGACCTGGTCGAGCGGGTACGGGACGTGCGCGGGGACGAGCCCGTCGAGGTGACCGGGGTCGCGGCCCGGCTGGTCGACTTCCGCGCGATGCTCGCCGGCCGGGCGCCCTGGGCGGCGCTGACCGTCCTCGCCGGCATCTTCGTCCTGCTGTTCGCCTTCACCGGCTCGGTGCTGATCCCGCTGCGCACGATCGCGACCACCCTGCTCAGTCTGGGCGCGGCGCTCGGCGTGGTGGTGTGGGTCTTCCAGGACGGCCACGGGGCCGGGCTGCTCGGCGGCGAGGGGCTGGGCGCGCTGAGCCTGACCGCCCCGCCGCTGATCGTGTCGATCGCCTTCGGGCTCGCCATGGACTACGAGCTGTTCATCCTGGCCCGGATGCGGGAGTCCCGGCAGCGCACCGGGGACGACCAGGAGGCCGTGGTGACCGGGTTGCGCCGCTCCGGGCGGGTCGTCACCTGTGCCGCGCTGCTCCTCGCGGTGGTCTTCGGCGCCTTCATGACCGGCGGGTTCTCCCCCATCCTCCAGATCGGTCTCGGCCTGACCCTGGCGGTGCTGATCGACGCGACGGTCGTACGGATGCTGCTGGTCCCGGCGACCATGGCGCTGCTCGGCCGGCGTGCCTGGTGGGCACCGAAGCCGCTGCGCCAGGTGCACGACCGGTTCGGGCTGCGGGAGGCGGCCACACCCGAGCGGCCCGTGTCGACGAACGCCTGACGAGGGCGGCCGGCAGCGCTCCGGCGCTCACTGCGAGCGCCGGAGCAGGCATGGACGTGGAGGCCCGCGCCACCAGATCCCGGGTGAGCAACCCCGACGAGGCCGACCACGCCCACGACACCGAGACACCCCAACCCGGCGATCCCCCATTCACCGGAGCAGACAGGACCCCGAAACCCCGCACCACCCGGCCCCGGGCGAGCAACCCCCGCAAGGCCAACCACACCCACGACACCGAGACACCCCGGCCCGGCGACCCCACATTCACCGGCCGCGGGTGTCCGCGCACCCGTTGAGACTCCTCCTCAGAGTCTCCTCATCCGAATCTCAGCCAGTGGCCCGGCGATTCAAAGGATCACCCAAGGTGCGAGGCGCACGATGCACCTGCCGAAGACGGATATCCCAGGAAGGCCTGCAGTGGGCGACACGCACATATCGAACCGGTCCGGGCAGTCGGAGAAGTGGTCCCGGCGCGGGATCCTCGCCGCGCTCGGCGCCGTACCGGCCGCGACCCTGCTGACGGGGTGCGGCGGCGGTTCGGCGGACTCCTCGCAGGGGTCGGGGGCGACCGCGTCCGTGCAGGCGGCGACCAGGAAGGCGGCCGTCTCGGTCACCCCGGCCGACGGCACGGCGAAGGCCGACTTCGCCACCCCCGTCGAGGTCACGGTGACGGACGGCACCCTCGCCTCGGTGAAGGTCACCGGCAACGACGGCTCCACTCTGGCCGGTGCCTTCAACGACGCCAAGACGAAATGGACCTCGTCGAGGAACCCGTACTCGGGCACCAGGTACACGGTGGCCGTCACCGCGGCGGGCGGCACCGAGGAGACGGCGACCTTCACCACCAAGTCGCCCGGCGAGACCTTCGTGGGCTACTTCACCCCCGAGGCGGACTCCACCTCCGGCGTCGGCATGCCCGTGTCGATCAACTTCACCCATGCCGTGTCCGACAGGGCCGCCGTCCAGAAGGCGATCACCGTGACCGCGGAGCCGGCGGTCGAGATCGTGGGCCACTGGTTCAGCGACACCCGGCTCGACTTCCGGCCCGAGACCTACTGGGCGGCCGGCACGAAGATCACGCTCGGTCTGCGGCTCAAGGACGTCGAGGGCGCGGACGGCGTCTACGGCGTGCAGTCGAAGGACGTCACCTTCCACATCGGTCGCGAGCAGATCAGCACGGTCGACCTGTCCACCAAGGAGATGGTGGTCGAGCGGGACGGCGCGACGATCGCCACCTACCCGGTCAGCGGCGGCGACTCGGACCACACCACCTGGTCCGGGATCATGGTGATCAGCGAGCGGTTCAAGCAGACCCGCATGGAGTCCTCGACGGTCGGCCTCGGCGACGAGTACGACATCTCCGACGTCCCGCACGCCCAGCGCCTGACCACCTCCGGGACCTTCGTGCACGGCAACTACTGGGCGCCCACCTCGGTGTTCGGCCACCAGAACACCAGCCACGGCTGTGTGGGTCTGCACGACGCCAAGGGCGCGGACGACAGCTCCGTGGACGGCTCCAAGTTCTACGACAGCTCCATGCTCGGCGACGTCGTCATCGTGAAGAACTCCGGCGAGAAGACCGTGGCGGCGTCGAACGGTCTCAACGGCTGGAACCTGTCGTGGGCAGACTGGAAGGCGGGCAGCGCGGTTTAGCGGGTATGCCCGGTTTCAAGGGGTGAACTCACCTGGGGCGCAGGGACTTTCACGGCTCAACCTCTTGACGGCTGGAGTGACTGCGAGCACATTGGGCCCACCGTGAGAGCGCTCTCAAGGGCTCCCGAAGACACCCGCACTCACTTCTCTCCGTACCCGAGAGGCACCCCCATGAGTGAAACCTCCGGCATACCCAGACGGCGACGGGCTCTCGTCGCCGTCTTGAGCACCCTCGGCCTGGCCGCCGCCCTCGCGACGGCCGCCACCCTCCCCGCCGACGCCTCCGCCCCCACACCTCCCACCGGCTGGTCGCAGGTCTTCCTGGACGACTTCAACGGCTCCGCCGGAACCGGCGTCAGTACCTCCAACTGGCAGTACTCGACCGGCACTTCCTACCCGGGCGGTCCCGCCAACTGGGGCACCGGCGAGGTCGAGAGGATGACCAACAGCACGAGCAACGTCGCGCTCGACGGCAACGGCAACCTGCGCATCACCCCGCTGCGCGACTCGGCAGGCAACTGGACCTCGGGCCGCATCGAGACCAACCGCACCGACTTCCAGCCCCCGTCCGGCGGCAAGCTGCGCGTCGAGGCACGCATCCAGATGCCCAACGTCACCGGCACCGCGGCCGAGGGCTACTGGCCCGCCTTCTGGATGCTGGGCGCGCCCTACCGCGGCAACTACCAGAACTGGCCGGGCGTCGGTGAGCTGGACATCATGGAGAACGTCCAGGGCATGAACCGGGTGTGGGCCACGATGCACTGCGGCACCAACCCGGGCGGCCCCTGCAACGAGACGACGGGCATCGGCAACAACGTCGCCTGCCCCGGCTCGGCCTGCCAGTCCGGCTTCCACACCTACACGATGGAGTGGGACCGCTCGGTGAGTCCCGAGACGATCCGCTTCCTCGTGGACGGCACCCAGTACCACTCGGTCAACGCGAGCCAGGTGGACGCGGCGACCTGGGCCAACGCCACCCAGCACGGTTACTTCATCATCCTCAACGTGGCGATGGGCGGCGCCTTCCCCGACGCGTTCGGCGGCGGGCTCGACTCGGGCACCCAGTCCGGCGTGCCCATGGTCGTGGACTACGTCCAGGTGCTGTCGGCGAGTGGGAGCGGTACCACGCCGCCGCCCACCGATGGTGTCGACGCCTACAGCACCATCCAGGCGGAGTCCTACAACAGCCAGAGCGGTGTCGGTACGGAGACCACGACCGACACCGGCGGCGGCCAGAACATCGCCTCCCTCGCCAACGGTGACTGGGCGCTGTACCAGAACGTCAACTTCGGTTCCACGCCCGCGACCCAGTTCGTCGCGCGGGTGGCGAGCGGCGCGGCGGGCGGTGTCAGCGGTCTGGTCGAGGTGCGCCTGGACAGTCGTACCGCCACTCCGATCGGCAGCTTCGCCCTCGCCAACACCGGTGGCTGGCAGTCCTGGAGAACGGTCCCGGCGAACATCAGCGCCGTCACCGGCACCCACAACGTCTATCTGACCTTCACCAGCGGCCAGCCTGCCGACTTCGTGAACGTGAACTGGTTCAACTTCGGTCACTGACCGCCGGGTTGACCCCCTCAAGACACGCCGCCCCGCGAGGCCCCTGCGGTCTCGCGGGGCGGTGCCGTGTCATCCCAGGTAGGCGGGGGCGACCGCGGAGGTCATCAGGCGGCGGGCCGCGCCGGTGCCGTCGGCGGGGACGGTCCACAGGTCGGAGCCGTAGTCGCCGGGGAGGGCGTAGACCAGGGTGTCGTCGCCGTCCCACAGGGCCTGGTCGTCGATGTTGCGGGACTCGGCGGTCGCGGTCTCCTTCATGGTGCGCAGGTTCAGGACGTACAGGCGCCAAGGGGCGTCGGGCGAGGCGCCCTTGACGCGCTTCTTGTAGGCGAGGCGGGTGCCGTCCGGGGAGAGGGAGGGGCATTCGACGTTGCGGTGCAGGGTGGTGAGGGTGCGCGCGGTGACGTCGCCCCGCACGAGATACGTCCGGCCGCCGGTCGCCAGCGTGGCGTAGAAGCGGTGGTCGTCGGCGAAGGTGACGCCCCAGATGTTGGTGTCCGCCGCGTGGTAGCTCCGGCCGTCCTTGATGACGCGGAAGGTCTCCAGGTTGTCGTCGATCGCCCAGGTGCGGGTGTCGACGATGGCCGTGCGGGTGGAGAAGTTCGTTCCGGCGTACGAGTCCCCGCTGACGAACACCGTCCAGGCGACCAGGTGTCCGGAGGGCGAGACCCGGGCCCGGGTGGGGATGCCGGCGGCCGGGAAGCGGTGCCGTTCGCGCAGGTGCGCGTCGAGCACCACCGCGCGGTAGGTGTCCTCCAGGGCGCCGTGCACGGCCTGGAGGCAGATGCCGGTGCCGGCCGCCGCGTGGAAGCGCAGGCACTTCACGCCCGACGCGGTGCGCGGGCCCTGCGGATCGTCGGCGGGGACGGTGGCGATCTCGTCGCGGTGCGGGCCCCAGGCCAGGTTGCGCACCAGCAGTCGGCGCCCGGTTGTCGGCCGCAGCGTGACGGTGCCGGCCCGCACGCTCGGACCGTCCGCCTGCTGCCGGTCCCGCAGGTCCGCGCGGTGGGAGGCGTGCAGCACCGCCCCGGTGCCGACCGCGCCGAGCAGCACGACGGCGACGAGCAGGGTCACCAGCCGGGTGGTGCGTGTCATGCGGGCACCTCGTCGCTGGTTGCGGTGGAGCGCAGGACGAACGCGGCCACGACGGCGCTGACGGCCAGTGCGGCCGCGGTGACGGCGAGCGCGGTCCGACCGCCCCACAGGCTCCAGGCCGCGCCGAAGGCGAGCGAGCACGCGAACCGGGCCAGTGCCTGCCCGGTGCCCACCAGTGCCTGCCCGGCGCCCTGGTGCCGAGCGGGGACGGCCGCGGCGGTCGCGGCCGCGAGGACTCCGTCGGTAGCCGCGTAGAAGGTGCCGTGCAGGACGAGGACGGCGACCACGGCCGGGACACCGTGCCAGGGGGAGAGCACCAGGCCGTAGCCGAGCAGCAGGACGCCGTGGCCCGCCAGGAAGAGCCGGCGCCGGCTGACGCGGTCGGCGAGTGCGCCGAGCGGCACGGCGAGCAGCAGGAAGAACGCCGCGGTGCCCAGCGGCAGCAGCGGGAACAGGTGGGCGGGCAGGTCCCCTTCGCGCTGGAGCAGCAGATAGAGGAAGGAGTCGCTGACGGTGGTCAGACCGAGCAGGGCCGCGCAGAGGGTGAGCCGCCGCAGCTCGGGACGGCGCAGCAGCGCGAGGGCGTCGCGGAGCAACGGGCGTTCCCCCTCGGCTGGTTGTACGGCTCCCGCGCGGGTGATGTGGCCCGGCACGAAGAGCACCAGCACCAGGACCCCGAGCACGGCGACGCAGCCGCTGACCGCGAAGACCGCGTCGTAGCCGTCGACGGTGGCCCGCAGGACGGCGAAGGCGACGAGCGGGCCGAGCAGCGCCCCGGTGGTGTCCATGGCCCGGTGGACGCCGAACGCCCGTCCCCGGTGCGCGGGTTCGGTCGCCAGCGAGATCATCGCGTCCCTGGGGGCGGTGCGCAGTCCCTTGCCGGTGCGGTCGACGGCGAGCACGGCACCGAGCACGGGGAGGGTGTGGGCGAGCAGCAGCAGCGGTTTGCACAGCGCCGACAGGCCGTAGCCGAGGCCCGCGACGACCTTGTGGCGGCGGCCGCCCCGGTCGGCGAGGTGGCCGCCGGCCAGCCGGACCAGGGCACCGACGCCGTTGTTGACGCCGTCGAGGAGGCCGAAGCCGAGCGGCGACAGGCCGAGCCCCGCGACCACGTACAGCGGCAGGACGGCGGTGACCATCTCCGAGGAGACGTCCGTGATCAGGCTGACCGCGCCCAGGGCCAGCACGGTGGCGGGCACGGCGGCCGGCCGCCGCCCCGGACGGGTGTCCGGGACGACGGCGGCCTCGGTGCCGCGGGTACCCGTGCTCCGGGAGTCCGCGAGGTACACCGGCGTCAGTTCCAGATGCCGGAGATGTCGGAGGCCGAGGCGGCGTTGCCCGCGTGGGCGCTCAGGCCGGCCAGGTCCTCCACCGTCCGCAGCACGTTGTAGTGGTTGTAGGTGGTGGAGCTGGAGCTGCCGGGGGCGACGTGCTGCCCGTAGAACAGGGTGGGGATGCGGTTGCCGGAGAGCTTGTTGTCCTCGTCGAAGGTGACGGCGAGGATGCTGTTGTGGGTCGTCGCCCAGGTGGCGTAGGCGCCCAGGTTGTTCTTGATCCAGGTGTCGCCCGTGGACACCGAGCAGTCGTGCATGTCGCTGCAAAGGTTCGGCACGACGAAGGAGACCTTCGGCAGGGTCGTGTAGTCGGTCGGGAACTGCGCGAAGGTCATCGCGGTGTTCGTCGGCACGTTGGAGAAGCCGAACCACGGGTTGTGCTTCTGCGCGTAGTTGCCGCTGCTGCAGGTCGTCGAGCCCTGGCTGGGCAGCGACTCGTTGTAGCTCTTCCAGGTCTTGCCCGCGGCGATCAGTTCGGAGGCGAGGTTGGGGGCGGACATGGAGCCGACGCTGACGCAACTGTCGTCGGTGCGGCCCTGGTTGGAGCCCGAGAAGAGCATGTAGTAGTTCGGCTCACTGGGGTGGGTGAGGCCGTAGGACTGGGTGAGGTTGGCGCCACCCGCCTTGAGGGTGTTGTTGAGGTAGGGGGCGCTGGAGCTGCCGATGACCTGCGAGTAGGCGTGGTTCTCCAGCACCACGACCACGATGTGGTCGGGGGTGGGGAGAGCGGCTGCCTGGGCGGTGGAGGCGGTGGCGGCCCACACGCCGATCGAGGTGGCGGTGAGGGCAACGGCTCCGGCCAGTGCGGAGAGGGAACGTCGGTTGCGCTGCGGTGCCTTGACGGCGGCCATGACTGTCCTCCGGACAGAGTGACGGACGTGCGGGGGGAGCGGCGCCGCAACCCTAGGGGCCCCCGGCCGGGTCCGCGTGAAGCCCGGGCGAACCGTGGGCTCCACCGGGCAAAGATCACCCCATGCCCAGGTCACGCACAGCAAAGTGGGAGTCAAGTGGGCGTCATGTGGGCGCGTTCCGGCGGGAGTTGGCGGTCCGTGAACCACCCCTCCTAGCGAAGTTCCGTCCGGAACGCCGCCGGCGTCACATCGGTGTGCTGCTGGAAGAACTTGGAGAAGTTCGCGGCGTCGGGAAACCCCACCGCCGCCCCCACCCGCCCGATCGGCAGGTCCGTGTGGGCGAGCAACCGCTTGGCCTCCAGCACGACCCGTTTGTCGATGAAGCCCTTGGGGGTCTCCCCCGTGGCGGCGCGCACGGCACGCACCAGGGTCCGGCGGGAGTAACCCAGGGCGTCGGCGTACGCACTGACGCTGTGGTTGGTGGCGAAGCCCTTCTCCACCGCGTCCCGGAACAGGGTGAACGTCGACTCGGCCCGCCGCCCGGCCTCCGCCGAACTCGCCGCGAGGTGGGCAAGCCGCAGCAGATACGCCGTCAACGAGTGCCGCAGGACCGAGGTGTGCAGGCTCAGCGGAAGGGTCGACGTGTCCTCGTACTCCCGCTGCAACTGGGCAAGAGCCGCGCGGAGGCCCGCCAACTGGGCGCCGGAGGGCCGCAGCAGCGGCGGCAGATCGTAGCGGTAGAGCCCGGTCGCCTCCACCGTCGCGCGCGGCAGGAAGCCCGGTTGCATGGTCAGCACGGTTCCGCGGTACTCGCTCGTCGGTGAGAAACGGTGGACCTGGCCCGGACGGATCCACAACAGATCGCCCGCCGTCGCCTCGTACTCGGCGAAGTCGATCATGTGGCGGACGGGGCCGTCGTCGAAGAGCATCACCACATGGAAGTCGATGCGGTGGACGCGCTCCAACGGGGCATCCGCGTGCCAGGTGCGGCCGGCTCCCATGGGGCCGATCTGCATGCCGACTCCGCACACACTCAGCTCGATGGGAAAGGGGAACGTTCTGATCCCGTCCACTCCGCCGTCACCGTCTCCACTTTGGATGGAGTCTTGGGTTGTTCTGTCCGCCATGTCCTGCTCGTGCCGCCTGCCTGGAGCGCTCCGTGTCCCACTTTCACCACAGGCTGACACACCGAGACCTTCCCCCGTAAAAGTCAGACTTTTAAGTTTGAACACGTCACACCAGCTACTTCGCTCCGATCGAGGACTTCTTGAAGATGAGCACGCAGACACCGGACAGCTTCGAATGGACCGAACTCGACCGGCGTGCCGTCGACACCGCCCGCCTGCTGGCGGCCGATGCCGTGCAGCAGGTCGGCAACGGCCACCCGGGCACCGCGATGGCCCTGGCTCCCGCGGCGTACACGATCTTTCAGAAGGTGATGCGTCACGACCCGGCGGACCCCGAGTGGACCGGCCGTGACCGCTTCGTCCTCTCCCCCGGGCACACCTCGCTGACGCTGTACACCCAGCTCTACCTCTCCGGGTACGAGCTGGAGCTGGACGACCTGAAGGCCTTCCGGACCCACGGCTCCAAGACGCCCGGTCACCCCGAGTACGGGCACACCGCCGGCGTCGAGACCACCACCGGGCCGCTCGGCCAGGGTGTCGCGAACGCCGTCGGCATGGCGATGGCCGCCCGCTACGAGCGCGGCCTGTTCGACCCCGAGGCGCCCGAGGGCGAGTCCCCCTTCGACCACACCGTCTGGGCGATCGTCTCCGACGGCGACCTGGAGGAGGGCATCTCCGCCGAGGCCTCCTCCCTCGCGGGCCACCAGAAGCTCGGCAACCTGGTCTTCGTCTACGACGACAACCACATCTCCATCGAGGGCGACACCGCCACCGCGTTCTCCGAGGACGTGCTGAAGCGCTACGAGGCCTACGGCTGGCACACCCAGCGGATCGAGCCCGGCGCCGACGGCGACATCGACGTACACGCGCTGTACGCGGCCCTGAAGGCGGCCCAGGCCGAGACGGAGCGGCCCTCGATCATCGCGATGCGCACGATCATCGCCTGGCCCGCCCCGAACGCGCAGAACACCGAGGCCGCCCACGGCTCCGCGCTCGGCGCGAGCGAGGTCGCCGCGACGAAGCGGGTACTCGGTTTCGATCCGGAGAAGACCTTCGAGGTCTCCGACGAGGTCATCCGCCACACCCGCCTGGCCCTGGACCGGGGCGCCGACGCGCACGCGGCCTGGGACAAGCAGATCTCCGTGTGGCGCGGTGAGCAGCCCGAGCGGGCCGAGCTCTTCGACCGGGTCGTCGCCGGCCAGCTCCCGGAGGGCTGGGAGTCCGCGATCCCGGTCTTCGAGGAGGGCAGGTCCGTCGCCACCCGAGCCGCCTCCGGCAAGGTCCTCCAGGCGCTGGGCCCGGTGCTCCCCGAGCTGTGGGGCGGTTCCGCCGACCTCGCCGGCTCGAACAACACCACCATCGACAAGACGAGCTCCTTCCTGCCGGAGGGCAACGCGCTGCCGGAAGCCGACCCGTACGGCCGAACCGTCCACTTCGGGATCCGCGAGCACTCGATGGCCGCCGAGATGAACGGCATCGCACTGCACGGCAACACGCGGATCTACGGCGGCACCTTCCTGGTGTTCTCCGACTACATGCGCAACGCCGTGCGCCTGTCCGCACTGATGCAGCTGCCCGTCACCTACGTCTGGACGCACGACTCCATCGGCCTCGGCGAGGACGGCCCGACCCACCAGCCGGTCGAGCACCTCGCGTCCCTGCGCGCCATCCCGGGCCTGAACATCGTGCGCCCGGCCGACGCCAACGAGACCGCGATCGCCTGGGCCGAGATCCTCAAGCGGCACGCCACGAACCCGGCCCCGCACGGCCTCGCGCTCACCCGCCAGGGTGTCCCGACGTACGCCCCGAACCCGGACGCCGCCAAGGGCGGGTACGTGCTCCAGGACTCCTCCACCCAGATCCCGGACGTCGTCCTCATCGCCACCGGCTCCGAGGTCCAGCTCGCCGTCGCCGCGCGGGAGCAGCTGGAGGCCGAGGGAGTCGGCACCCGGGTCGTGTCCATGCCGTCCGTGGAGTGGTTCGAGGAGCAGCCGCGGGAGTACCGGGAGAGCGTCCTTCCGCCGTCCGTGCGAGCCCGCGTCGCAATCGAGGCCGGTATCGGTCTCACGTGGTACCGCTTCACAGGTGACGCAGGACGCATCGTCTCCCTCGAACACTTCGGCGCCTCCGCCGACGCCAAGACCCTGTTCGCCGAGTACGGCTTCACCGCCGAGAACGTCGCCGCAGCAGCCAGGGAATCGCTGGCCGCCGCGCGTGGTTGATCCGACCGCCAGAAAGAAGATGATCACTGTGACCGAAGCGACCGCAACCGCGGGAGCACTCAAGCGCCTGTCCGACGAGGGCGTATCCATCTGGCTGGACGACCTGTCGCGCGGGCGGATCGAGTCGGGGAACCTCGCCGAGCTCGTCGCCACGAAGCACGTCGTCGGCGTCACCACCAACCCGTCCATCTTCCAGGCCGCCATCGGCTCGGGAGCGGGCTACGAGGAGCAGCTGAGCGACCTCGCCACCCGGGGCGTGACGGTCGACGAGGCCGTTCGGATGATGACCACGGCCGACGTCCGCGCCGCCGCCGACGTGCTGCGCCCGGTGTTCGACGCCACCGGCGGCCGGGACGGCCGGGTCTCCATCGAGGTCGACCCGCGTCTCGCCCACGACACCGGGGCGACGATCGCCGAGGCCAAGCAGCTCGCCTGGCTGGTGGACCGCCCGAACGTCATGATCAAGATCCCGGCGACCAAGGCGGGGCTCCCCGCGATCACCGAGGTCATCGGCCTCGGGATCAGCGTCAACGTCACGCTGATCTTCTCCCTGGAGCGCTACCGCGAGGTCATGGACGCCTACCTCGCCGGTCTGGAGAAGGCCGCGAAGAACGGCCTCGACCTCTCCACGATCCACTCCGTCGCCTCCTTCTTCGTCTCCCGGGTCGACTCCGAGATCGACAAGCGCCTCACCGTCCTCGGCACCGAGAAGGCCCTCGCGCTCAAGGGCAGGGCGGCGCTCGCCAACGCGCGGCTCGCCTACCAGGCGTACGAGGAGGTCTTCGGCGGTGAGCGCTGGAACTCCCTCGGCGGCGCCCGCGCCAACAGGCAGCGCCCGCTGTGGGCCTCGACCGGCGTGAAGGACCCGTCCTACAAGGACACCCTCTACGTCGACGACCTGGTCGCGCCCGGCACGGTCAACACCATGCCGGAGGCCACGCTGAACGCCACCGCCGACCACGGCGAGATCACCGGCGACACGGTGACCGGCGGCTACGCGCAGGCCCGCGCCGACCTGGCCGCCGTGGAGGCGCTGGGGATCTCGTACGACGAGGTTGTGCGGCAGCTCGAGACAGAGGGCGTGGCCAAGTTCGAGGCGGCCTGGCAGGAACTGCTGGACGCCGTCACGAAGTCGTTGAACAGCAAGGGAGTTGACGCGGAATGACCATCACCGCCGACTGGGAGAACCCCCTGCGCGACGAGCGCGACCGGCGTCTCCCCCGGATCGCCGGGCCGTCCGGGCTCGTCATCTTCGGTGTCACCGGCGACCTGTCCCGCAAGAAGCTGATGCCGGCCGTCTACGACCTCGCCAACCGCGGGATGCTGCCGCCGGGCTTCTCGCTCGTCGGGTTCGCCCGCCGGGACTGGGAGGACGAGGACTTCGCGCAGATCGTGCACGACTCCGTGCGCGAGCACGCGCGGACCGAGTTCCGTGAGGAGGTCTGGCAGCAGCTCGCCGAGGGGATGCGGTTCATCCCGGGCGACTTCGACGACGACACGGCGTTCAAGCAGCTGCGCCAGACCGTCGAGGACCTCGACAAGGCGCGCGGCACCAGCGGCAACTACGCCTTCTACCTCTCCGTACCGCCGAAGTTCTTCCCGAAGGTCGTCCAGCAGCTCAAGAAGCACGGGCTGGCGAACGCGCCCGAGGGGTCCTGGCGGCGGGCGGTCATCGAGAAGCCGTTCGGCCGGGACCTGAAGAGCGCCCGCGAGCTCAACGCGCTCGTGCACGACGTGTTCGAGCCGGACCAGGTCTTCCGGATCGACCACTACCTGGGCAAGGAGACCGTCCAGAACATCCTGGCGCTGCGCTTCGCCAACCAGATGTACGAGCCCATCTGGAACCGCTCGTACGTCGACCACGTGCAGATCACGATGGCCGAGGACATCGGCATCGGCGGCCGCGCGGGGTACTACGACGGCATCGGCGCCGCCCGTGACGTCATCCAGAACCACCTGCTCCAGCTCATGGCGCTGACCGCCATGGAGGAGCCGGCCGCCTTCGACGCCGAGTCGCTGCTCACCGAGAAGCTGAAGGTCCTCAGGGCCGTGAAGCTGCCGGAGGACATCGGTGCGCACGCCGTGCGCGGGCAGTACGCGGGGGCCTGGCAGGGCGGCGAGAAGGTGCTCGGCTATCTGGAGGAGGACGGCATCGACCGGGACTCCACCACGGACACGTACGCGGCCATCCGGCTGAACGTCGACAACCGCCGCTGGGCGGGCGTCCCCTTCTACCTGCGCACCGGCAAGCGGCTGGGCCGCCGGGTCACCGAGATCGCGGTCGTCTTCCAGACGGCCCCGCACTCGCCCTTCGACTCCACGGCCACCGAGGAGCTCGGCTCCAACGCCATCGTCATCCGGGTGCAGCCGGACGAGGGCATGACGGTCCGGTTCGGGTCGAAGGTGCCGGGCACCTCGATGGAGATCCGGGACGTGACGATGGACTTCGCCTACGGCGAGTCGTTCACGGAGTCCAGCCCGGAGGCGTACGAGCGGCTCATCCTGGACGTCCTCCTGGGGGACGCCAACCTGTTCCCGCGTCACCAGGAAGTGGAAGAGTCCTGGAAGATCCTCGACCCGATCGAGGAGCACTGGGCGAACCACGGCCGTCCGGCGCAGTACGCGTCGGGTACCTGGGGACCCGAGGAAGCCGACGAGATGCTCGCACGAGACGGACGGAGCTGGCGCAGGCCATGAAGATCGACCTGACCGACACCACGGCAAGCAAGATCAACAAGGCGCTGGTGCAGGGCCGCCGCGCCATCGGCACCCCCGCGGTGGGCATGGTCCTGACGATGGTGATCGTCACGGACGAGGAGAACGCCTACGACGCGATCAAGGCGGCCGAGGAGGCCTCGCACGAGCACCCCTCGCGCACCCTGGTCGTCATCAAGCGGCACGCCCGCACAGCCCGCGACCGGATGGCGTCCAAGCTGGACGCCGAGGTCCGGGTGGGCGCCGACGCCGGCACC
Source organism: Streptomyces sp. NPDC005483 (assembly GCF_040606035.1). NCBI lineage: Bacteria > Bacillati > Actinomycetota > Actinomycetes > Kitasatosporales > Streptomycetaceae > Streptomyces > Streptomyces sp. NPDC005483. The sequence continues at coordinate 31,422 of NZ_JBEXEA010000001.1, read as the reverse complement.
GGCGAGACGGTGATCCTGCGGACCTACGGCGAGGTCTCCGACCACGCCGACTCCGTGGTGCTGCCGCTGCTGCTGCCGGACGCCCCGGTCGTCGTGTGGTGGCCGGTGGACGCACCGGAGAACCCGGCCAAGGACCCGCTGGGCGCGCTCGCCCAGCGCCGGATCACCGACCTGTACGCCGTCGAGAACCCCCTCGACGTGCTCGCGGCCCGGGTCCGCTCCTACGCGCCGGGCGACACCGACCTGGCCTGGACCCGGCTGACCCCGTGGCGCTCGATGCTGGCGGCGGCCCTCGACCAGGCCCGCACGGAGATCCTCTCCGGGGCCGTGGAGGCCGAGGCCGACAACCCGGCCGCCGAGCTGCTCGCGCGCTGGCTGGAGGCGCGGCTGAAGGTGAAGATCGACCGCGTGGTCACCGCGGGACCGGTCGTCACGGCCGTCCGCCTGGGCACCGCGAACGGCGAGGTCGTCATCGACCGTCCCGAGGGCCCGCTGGCCACGCTGTCCCTGCCGGGCCAGCCCTCCCGCACCCTCGCGCTGAAGGTCCGCACCACCTCCGAACTCATCGCCGAGGAGCTCCGCCGCCTCGACGCCGACGAGATGTACGCCGTCGCCCTGCGGGGCGAGGGGGTGTCTGATGGATCAGGCCGGCTCTAAGGCACAGCACCTCTTGACCAAGCCGAGCGGGGTCATGGGGGTCCCCCCGCGCGAGCGAAGCCGAGCGTGGGGGAGCGTGCAGCTGCAAGGCGGAGGAGGGAGTCGACGCGATGGGGGTCCCCCCGCTCGAGCGAAGCCGAGAGTGGGGGAGTCGGCGACCGACGACAACGCCGCTGGGGGCACCCCCTCTGGGGGAGTGCGTGCCAGACCACGCGACGCCGGCAAGATCCATCAGACACCCCCTGCGGCCACCAAGGAGAAGCCTGCTCATGTCTGACTCCCCTCTTCTGACGCGTCGCCCCGAGTGGACGGCCCTGGAGGACCACCGCGGCGAGCAGCGCGCGCATCTGCGTGAGCTGTTCGACGAGGACCCGGGGCGCGCGGAGCGGTATGTGGTGCGCGTGGGCGATCTGCGCATCGACTACTCCAAGCACCTGATCACCGACGAGACCCTGGCCCTGCTCCAGGAACTGGCCACCGCCACCGACGTGTTCGGGCTGCGCGACGCCATGTTCCGCGGTGAGCGGATCAACCTCACCGAGGACCGGGCGGTGCTGCACACCGCGCTGCGCGCCCCCGCCAACGCGGTCGTCGAGGTCGACGGCGAGAACGTCGTGCCCCGCGTGCACGCCGTGCTCGACAAGATGAGCGACTTCGCGGGCCGGGTCCGCTCCGGCGAGTGGACCGGCCACACCGGCAAGCGCATCAAGAACGTCGTCAACATCGGCATCGGCGGCTCCGACCTCGGTCCCGCGATGGCCTACGAGGCCCTGCGGGCGTTCACGGCACGGGAGTTGACCTTCCGGTTCGTGTCCAACGTGGACGGCGCCGACCTGCACGAGGCGGTGCGGGACCTGGACCCGGCGGAGACCCTGTTCATCGTCGCGTCCAAGACGTTCACCACCATCGAGACGATCACGAACGCCACCTCGGCCCGCACCTGGCTGCTGGACGGACCGGGCGGCCTGCGCGACGACAAGGCCGTCGCCAAGCACTTCGTCGCCCTGTCGACGAACGCCGAGAAGGTCACGGACTTCGGCATCGACCCGGACAACATGTTCGAGTTCTGGGACTGGGTCGGCGGCCGCTACTCCTACGACTCGGCGATCGGCCTCTCCCTGATGATCGCCATCGGCCCGGACCACTTCCGGGAGATGCTCGACGGCTTCCGGATCGTCGACGAGCACTTCCAGAACGCGCCCGCCGAGGCCAACGCCCCGCTGCTCCTGGGCCTGTTGGGCGTCTGGTACGGCAATTTCCACGACGCCCAGTCGCACGCGGTACTGCCGTACTCCCACTACCTGTCGAAGTTCACCGCCTACCTCCAGCAGCTGGACATGGAGTCCAACGGCAAGTCGGTGCAGCGTGACGGCGACCCCGTCCAGTGGCAGACCGGCCCGGTGGTGTGGGGCACGCCCGGCACCAACGGGCAGCACGCGTACTACCAGTTGATCCACCAGGGCACCAAGCTCATCCCGGCCGACCTGATCGGCTTCGCCCGGCCGGTCGGCGAGCTGAGTGACGAACTCAAGGCGCAGCACGACCTGTTGATGGCCAACCTGTTCGCACAGGGGCAGGCGCTCGCCTTCGGAAAGACCGCCGAGGAGGTGCGCGCGGAGGGCGTGGCCGAGGAGCAGGTGGCCCACCGCACCTTCCAGGGCAACCACCCCACGACCACGATCCTGGCCAAGGAGCTCACCCCCTCCGTCCTCGGCCAGCTGATCGCCCTCTACGAGCACAAGGTGTTCGTCCAGGGCGCGGTCTGGAACATCGACTCCTTCGACCAGTGGGGTGTCGAGCTCGGCAAGGTCCTCGCCAAGCGCGTCGAGCCCGCCCTCACCGAAGGTGCCGAGGTCCCCGGCCTCGACTCCTCCACCACCGCCCTCGTGGCCGCCTACCGTGAACTGAAGGAAGTGCACTGACATGCAGTTGGGACTCATCGGCCTGGGCAAGATGGGCGGCAACATGCGCGAGCGCATCCGCCTCGCCGGCCACACCGTCGTCGGCTACGACCGCAACCCCGAAGTCTCCGACGTGTCGAGCCTCGCCGAGCTGGTCGACAAGCTCGAAGCGCCGCGCACGGTGTGGGTGATGGTCCCGGCCGGCGCCGCCACCCAGTCCGTCGTGGACGAGCTCGGCGATCTCCTCTCCCCCGGTGACACCGTGGTCGACGGCGGCAACTCCCGCTGGAGCGACGACGAGAAGCACGCCGAGGAGCTGGGCGCCAAGGGCATCGGCTTCGTCGACGCGGGTGTCTCCGGTGGCGTCTGGGGGCTGCAGAACGGCTACGCCCTCATGGTCGGCGGCGACAAGGAGCACGTGGAGCGGCTCCAGCCGATCTTCCACGCGCTCAAGCCCGAGGGGCCGTACGGCTACGTCCACGCGGGCAAGGTCGGCGCCGGGCACTTCTCCAAGATGGTTCACAACGGCATCGAGTACGCCATGATGCAGGCGTACGCCGAGGGCTGGGAGCTCCTGGAGAAGGTCGAGTCGGTGGACAGCGTGCGGGAGGTGTTCCGCTCCTGGCAGGAGGGCACCGTCATCCGCTCCTGGCTCCTCGACCTCGCGGTCAACGCCCTCGACGAGGACGAGCACCTGGACAAGCTCAAGGGCTACGCGCAGGACTCCGGCGAGGGCCGCTGGACCGTGGAGGCGGCCGTGGACAACGCGGTGCCGTTGCCGACGATCACCGCCTCCCTCTTCGCGCGGTTCGCGTCCCGCCAGGACGACTCCCCGCAGATGAAGATGATCGCGGCGCTGCGCAACCAGTTCGGCGGCCACGCCGTCGAAGCGAAGAAGTAGGCGCGCCGTGGGGGATCTTCTTCTGGTCCGCCACGGCGAGACGGAGTGGAGCGTGTCGGGACAGCACACCAGCTGGACCGACCTGCCCCTCACCCAGCACGGCGAGGAACAGGCAAAGTCACTCGCTCCGCTCCTCTCGGCCCGGACCTTCTCGCTCGCGCTGACCAGTGAGCTGGGCCGCGCGATACGCACCGCCGAACTGGCGGGCATCACCGGGGCGTCGACCGACTCCGACCTCCACGAGTGGGACTACGGCGCCTACGAGGGCGTCACCACCGTCGACATCCATCGCACCCGGCCCGACTGGGACCTGTGGACCGACGGGGTCCCGCCCGGCCCGGACGGACACCCCGGTGAAGCACCCGAGGAGGTCGGCCGCCGTGCCGACCGGGTCCTCGCCCGGGTGGACGCCGCTCTTCCCGACGGTGACGTGGTCCTCGTGGCCCACGCCCACTTCCTGCGGGTCCTGACGGCCCGCCGGCTGGGACTGGCCCCGGCGGAGGGCCGGTTGTTCCAGCTGGCGACCGGCACGGTGAGCCGGCTGTCGACGGAACACGACCGTCCGGTGATCGCGGAGTGGAACACCAGGGCGTAGCAGGGCAGTTGCGGACGGCCCGGGAGCACAGGCTCCCGGGCCGTCGTCGTCGGCAGGGCCGGTTGACACCGTGACGTGTGCGTTGGAGAGTCACGGCTGATGGAGATCGACAACCTGACCCCGGCCGAACTGCGTGTGTGGCGTGCCTTCCCGAAGGGCGAGGCCGTGGACTTCCGGGCGGCGGACGACGAGGACGTGTCGGGCGGCGCCGAGTGGGGTGCCGCGCGTACCGTGCGGGCCTCCGTGGTGCGGGCCCTGATGCTCAACGGACCGCAGGAGGACGGGGAGATACCCGCCCTGAAACTGGCGGGCGCCCGGATCACCGGTGTGCTCGGGCTCCAGTACGGGACGGTCGACCACGCCGTACGTCTCAGCCATTGCTGGTTCGACGACGTACCGCTGCTGTACGGCTGCCGGCTGCGCCAGTTGAACCTCAGCGACTCCGTGCTGCCCGGGCTGACCGCCGCCACGATGCGCGTGGACGCCGTCCTGCGGATGACGGACTGCCGGGTGAACGGTCCGGTGCGGCTCGGCGGGGCGCAGATCGCCGGGGCGCTGTTCATGGACCGGGCCGAGATCGTCGCGGACCAGGCCGGGGAACCCGCGCTCCAGCTCAACCACATGAGCACCGGCGACGACCTGTGGGCTCCGGGGCTCCGGGTCCACGGTGAGATGCGGCTGAACGGCGCCACGATCGCCGGCTCGGCCAACCTCAACGACGCCCGGCTCAGCCACCCCGGCGACATCGTCCTCGACGCGCAGACCCTCGTCGTGGAGGGCGACTTCCATCTGCGCCGGGTGCACACCTTCGGCTGGATCGGCCTGCGGGGCGCCCGGATCGCTGGCCGGCTGGACCTGTCGTACGCGCATCTGTCGAACCCGGGTGACGCCGCGCTCAGGGCGAACAGCTCCACCATCGGGGAGCTCTGGCTGCGCAAGGGGCCCCGCATTCAGGGCACCCTCAGTCTGCGCCGCGCCCAGATCGACGACCTGTTCCTGGAGCCCGAAGTGGTGCCGGAAGAGGTCCAGTTCAACAAGCTCGTCTACACCTCGCTCACCCCTCAGGAGCCCGCCGAGCGCCGCCTGCCCATGCTGGAGCGCGACCGCGAGGGCTATGTCCCGCACGCCTACGAGCAGTTGACCGCTGCATACCGCCGCATCGGCGACGACCGCGCCGCCCGACTGGTCCAGCTCGCCAAGCAGCGCCGCCACCGCGCCACGCTCGCCTGGTACGGGCGCCTGTGGGGCCATGTCCAGGACGCCACCGTCGGCTACGGCTTCCACCCCCTGCGGGCCTGCGTCTGGCTGCTCTCCCTGCTCGCCGTCGGCACGGTCGCCTACGGCCTGCACCATCCGCCGCCGCTCAAGGCGGACGAGGCCCCGCACTTCAACGCGCTGTTCTACACCCTGGACCTCCTGCTGCCGGTGATCTCCTTCGGCCAGGAGGGCGCCTTCGCCCCCCGCGGCTGGTACCAGTCTCTGTCGTACGCCCTGGTCATCGCGGGCTGGATCCTGGCGACGACGGTCTTCGCGGGCGTCACCCGGACCGTCAACCGCCAGTGAACCCCGGTTGGAGCGGGCCTACTTGGGTGCGCCGACCTCGTCCGCCAGGTCCGCGATGTCCGCGAGCATCCGCGCCGCGTCCGGCTCGCGTCCCGTGAACAGCCGGAACGCGTCCACGGCCTGGAAGACGGCCATCCCTCCGCCGTCCAGAGTGGCGCAGCCGAGCGCGCGGGCGGTCCGCAGCAGTTCTGTCTCCAGCGGGCGGTAGACCACCTCGGCGACCCACAGCCCGGGGCGGAGCAGGTCGGCCGGGAGGGGCAGGCCGGGGTGGGCGGCCATGCCGGTGGGGGTGGCGTGCACGAGGCCGTCGGCGTCGGCGAGCAGCTGCGGCAGCCGGTCCGGGGTGGCGGCGGCCGCCCGGCCCTCGCCGAAGTGCCGGTTCAGGGAGGCGGCGAGGTCGGCTGCCCGGTCGGCGAGCGCGTCGACGACGGTGACCCGCCCGGCGCCGAGGGTGAGCGTGGCGTGCGCGACGGCCGCGCCCGCGCCGCCCGCGCCCAGCTGTACGACCCGTTCCAGGGGCACGTCGGGCAGGCCGCGCGCGAAGGAGGCGGCGAAGCCGGTGACGTCGGTGTTGTGGCCGGTCGCCCGGCCGTCGTCGAAGACGACGGTGTTGACCGCGCCGAGCGCCTCGGCCTGCGGCGAGAGCGCGTCCAGGTGCCCGATGACCTGCTGCTTGCAGGGGTGGGTGATGTTCAGTCCGTCGTAGCCCAGGTCACGGGCGGCCCGCACCAGCTCGCCGACCGCCTCGGGGCGCACGCCGAGCACGTCGATGTCGAGGAGCCGGTACAGATAGCGCAGGCCCTGCCGGTCCGCCTCCCGCTCGTGCAGCGCCGGGCTCAGCGAAGGGCCGATGCCGGCGCCGATCAAGCCGACGAGAAACGAGTCCTTGGCCACACGGACCTCCCGAGCCCAGCATTAATGTACGAACCAGTACGTTAGCTATACCAGCCGGGCCGCCGCCGGGGAAGAGCCCGGCCGCGCCTTCTAGAATCTGCGGCACCGGCCGCACTCCCGAAGGAACCCGATGACCAGCGTCGACGAACCGGCACGACCCAACGGGCGGATCCGCGACGCCGCCCGCACCCAGGCCGAGATCCTCGACGTGGCGACCCAGGAGTTCGCGCGGGCGGGCTACGACGGCGCCCGCGTGGACGACATCGCCGCCCGCACCCGCACCACCAAGCGGATGATCTACTACTACTTCGGCGGAAAGGAGCAGCTGTTCACCGCCGTCCTGGAGCGGGCGTACACCGTGATCCGCGAGGCCGAGCAGGAGCTGGACGTCGAGCACCTGGACCCGGTCGCGGCGATCCGGCGCCTCGCGGAGCTGACCTTCGACCACCACGAGCAGCACCCCGACTTCATCCGCCTGGTCAGCATCGAGAACATCCACGGGGCGGAGCACATCGCCGCCTCCGAGAAGCTCGGGAAGATCGGCTCCCCGGCGCTCGACGTGATCCGCCGCATCCTGGCCTCGGGGCAGGAGTCCGGCCTGTTCACGGCCGACGTGGACGCGGTCGACCTGCACGCCATGATCAGCTCGTTCTGCTTCTTCCGGGTCGCCAACCGGCACACCTTCGGCGCCCTCTTCGGCCGCGACCTCGTCGCCCCGGAGCAGCGCGCGCACTACCGGACCATGCTGGGCGACATGGTGATCGCCTACCTGACGGCGGACCGCGCGGCGGACTGACCCGGCACGGTCCCGACCCCTTGACACCCGGGATGTGCGGGCGCACCATCCTCGGCAACCGCTACTAACTATCCAGTGGGTTAATTACCTGGATAGCTCCCGGAGTCCCCCGAAGGAGCACCCCCGTGTCCGTCCCCGCCGAAGCCGTCGGGCAACCGAAAAAGGCCGCCACCGCCGCCTGGATCGGCAGCGCCCTGGAGTACTACGACTTCTTCATCTACGGCAGCGCCGCAGCCCTGATCTTCCCGAAGGTGTTCTTCGACGAGTCCGACCCGGCCACCGCGACCCTGCTGTCGCTGGCCACATTCGGTGTCGCCTACGCGGCCCGGCCGGTCGGCGCGCTCTTCCTCGGCCATTTCGGCGACCGCGTCGGCCGTAAGAAGATCATGGTCTTCACGCTGCTCCTGATGGGCCTGTCGACCTTCCTCATCGGCTGTCTGCCCACCCGCCACCAGGTCGGCACCCTCGCCCCGGTCCTGCTGGTCCTCTGCCGGGTCCTGCAGGGCATCTCGGCGGCCGGTGAGCAGGCCAGCGCCAACTCCATGAGCCTGGAACACGCGCCGGCCCACCGGCGGGGCTTCTTCACGAGCTTCACGCTCAGCGGCACCCAGGGCGGGCAACTGCTCGCCACCCTGGTCTTCCTGCCGGTCGCCGCGTTGCCCGAGGACCAACTGCTGTCCTGGGGCTGGCGCGTGCCGTTCTGGCTGAGCGTCGCGGTCGCCGTGGTCGGCTTCGTCATCCGCCGCAAGCTCGACGAGACCCCGGCGTTCGAGAAGCAGGCCGCCTCCGGGGGCGTCCCGAAGATGCCGCTCGCGGTGCTGCTGCGGGAGCACTGGGCGGACGTGCTGCGGGTGATCGGGGGCGCGCTGATCGCCTCGGTCTCCACGATCTTCACGGTGTGGGCGCTGGCGTACGCCACGAGCGACGCGGTCGGGATGAGCCGTTCCTCGATGCTGTGGGTGGGCGCGCTGGCCAACCTCGTCGCGCTCGCCGCGATCCCCCTGTGGGCCACGCTGTCGGACCGCATCGGCCGGCGGCCGGTCTTCCTGATCGGCGCGGCGGGCAGCGCGGTGACGATGTTCCTGTACCTCTGGGCGATCTCCACGGGCAACTACCCGCTGATCATGCTGCTCGGCATCATCGCCTTCGGTGTCGTCTACAGCGCCGCGAACGGGGTCTGGCCGTCCTTCTACGGCGAGATGTTCTCCACCCGCGTCCGGCTGTCGGGCATGGCGATCGGCACCCAGATCGGCTTCGCGGTGGCCGGATTCGCGGTCACCTTCGCGGCACAGATCGCGGGCCCGGACGGCACCGACTGGTCCTCGGTGGCCCTGTTCACCGCGGCCCTGTGCGTCCCGCCGCTGATCGCCGCCGTGACGGCCCGCGAGACCCACAAGGTCCCCACCGAGGACCTGGGCTCACGTGCACCCCGTGAGGCGTCCCGCCCGGAGACGGTGACGGCCTGACCCCGGGCCCGCGCGCCCGTCGCGCCTACCCGTTCGACCAGCCCCGCGTGCACAGCACCAGCCGGTAGCCGTCCGGGTCCTCCACCGTGACACCCCACTCGTTCCAGTACGGGTTGGGCGACCGCACCTGTTTGCCCCCGTGTGCCTCCAGGCGGGCGACGAGGTCCTCCGGGACCGGACCGTCGACGTAGACCACCAGCAGGTCCTCCTCGGTGGGGCGGGGGTCGACGGGGTGGTCCTGCTCGTGGACCAGCTCCAGATGCCAGTCGGCGTCGGGCCACCCGAGCATCAGGAGGTCGTGCTCACCGGGCTCGGGGCCGCCCTCGGCACGCCATACGACCCCGAGGCCGAGCCCCTCGACCCAGAACCGTTCGGCGGCGGCCAGGTCCCGGGAGGGGCGGGCGATACGGATGTGGCTGCGGCCGTCGACCGGCATGGTGACCTCTTCCCTCGGTGTGCAGGTCAGCGTAGGCAGCGGTCGATCCCGCCGCATCGGCCATCGGCCCTGCGCCCCCGGGCCTAGGACCGGCGGACCGCGTCGGGCGAGGCGGACGGGCGGGGTGCCGCGCCCGAAGTGCTCGCGGGCATCGGAACACGGCGGGATGCCGCTCGGGCGGTACGGCACGGCTCGTGCACGCGCGGTTCCGCCGCGTCCCCGACCAGCAGCGCGCCGGGGTCGACCAGTGAACCCCCCGCCATCACGAACGGCCACCAACCGGGCCCGAACACCCGCGCCCGCGCCGGCACCGCGGTCGGCCACCGCCTTGCCAAGGCCCTGACCACCGCCGACGGCAGCACCGCCGCGGTCCGCGTTCCCGTGGACCGCGCGGTTCCGCCGCGCCCAGGACCAGCAGCGCGCCGGAGACGACCAGTGCCCCCCGCCATCACGAACGGCCACCAACCGGGCCCGAACACCCGCGTCCGCGCCGGCACCGCGGTCGGCCACCGCCTTGCCAAGGCCCTGACCACCGCCGACGGCAGCACCGCCGCGGTCCGCGTTCCCGTGGACCGCGCGGTTC
>NZ_JBEXEA010000001.1:0-21535 GCF_040606035.1 Streptomyces sp. NPDC005483 | reverse complement strand
CGTTCCGCCGCGCCCAGGACCAGCAGCGCGCCGGGGTCGACCAGTGAACCCCCCGCCATCACGAACGGCCACCAACCGGGCCCGAACACCCGCGCCCGCGCCGGCACCGCAGTCGGCCACCGCCTTGCCAAAGGCCCTGACGGGCGCGGTGGTCGGGGCAGGCACGCCGGGTCCGGGCGGTGTCCCGCACTCGGTCGGTCGGACCGGGCCGCCGTCGCGTCGGTCAGCCGCGATCCGTCCCGGTGGGAATCCCGTACGCCCGCTCCACCCGCAACCGCAGCACCAGCCGCCGGTCCCGCACCATCGCCGCCCGGTAGTCGTCCCAGTCGGGATGTTCGCCCTGCACGTCCCGGTACAGGCGGACGAGTTCGTCGACCGTGTCGTCGTGCGGGTCCTTCGCCACGGGGGTGAGATCCGCCCTGCCCTCGGCGACCGTGTACGCCCACCGGTCGGAAGTCGTCACGTGGTAGGAGGCACGGGGATCCCGGCGCAGGTTACGGGTCTTGGCGCGGTCGTCGGTGAGGGAGACCCGGACGATCCGCTCGTCGGGGTAGTAGGCGTGGCTGACGTTCGACAGCTGGGGGCGGCCGTCGCGCTTGAGGGTGACCAGCACCCCGCCGTGGCTCTGGGAGAGCAGCCGTAGCAGTGCGTCCTGCGTCGCGTCCTGAGTCATACCACGGTCAACGGGCCCGGCCGCGCCCGGCATTCCCGCGACCGCCGAATCCCGGCCGACCCGCAGCTCGTCGCGGTTTCCTGAGCGAAGATGATGTCTGAGGTGGTCCGGACGGGGTATGTCGGTCCGCACCTCGACGGACGCGACGGAGGAGAGCGATGGCACAGCTTCGGCAAGAGGTGGATCCCGCTGAGGTGGGACTGGACGCGAAGGCACTGGACCGCCTCGACCAGCATTTCGCCCACTACGTCGACGAGGGCCGGATGCCCGGCTTCCTGGTGTCCGTCGCCCGCGGCGGACGCGTCGCCCACCTCACCGCACACGGCCGGCGTGACCTCGCGGCCGACCTGCCGGTCGAGGCCGACACGCTGTGGCGGATCTACTCGATGACCAAGCCGGTCACCGCGGTCGCCGCCCTGATCCTGGTGGAGGAGGGCCGGCTGTCGCTGGACGACCCGGTCGCCGAGTATCTGCCGGCGTTCGCGGAGCCCCGGGTCTACGTGGACGGTACCGGCGACGGTCTCACGACCCGCCCGGCGGACGGTCCGATCCTGGTCCGGCATCTGATGACCCACACCGCGGGCCTGACCTTCGCCTTCTACCACTCCCACCCGGTCGACGCCCTCTACCGCGAGGCCGGTCTCGAGTCGTCCGTGCTGCCGGGCTCGGACCTCGCCGAGACGGTCGCCGTGTACGCGAGCCTGCCGCTCCAGTTCGAGCCGGGCACCCAGTGGAACTACTCGGTCGCCTCCAACGTCCTGGGCCGGGTCATCGAGATCGCGTCCGGTCAAAGCCTCGACGCCTTCTTCGCCGAGCGCGTCTTCGGCCCCCTCGGGATGACCGACGCCGGGTTCTGGGTGACGGACGAACAGGCCGACAGGCTCTCGGAGTTGTACGGCGAGAAGGACGACGGCACCATCGAGCCGGTCCCCGGACTGCCACTGCGGGGCCGCCCCCGCCTGCTGTCCGGCAGCGGCGGCATGGCGGCGTCGGCGTACGACGTCCACCGCTTCGCGGAGTTGCTGCGCCGCCGCGGCGAACTGGACGGCACCCGCCTGCTGTCCGCCGAGTCGGTGGACCTGATGACCTCCAACCACCTGCCGGGCGGCGCCGACCTGCGCGCGTTCGGCACCAAACCGGCCCACGACGAACCCGGCAACGACGGCGTCGGCTTCGGCCTCGGCGTCTCCGTGGTGATCGACCCCGCCCGCACCCTGGCACCCACGACCCTCGGTACCTACGGCTGGAGCGGGGCGGCGTCCACCACCTTCTGGGTCGACCCGGTCCGTGATCTGACCGTGCAGTTCTTCACCCAGGTACGGCCGAAGACGCTGAAGCTCTTTCCCGACCTCAAGCGGCTGGTCCACGAGGCGGTCGTGGACTAGCAAGGCCGGGTCGCTAGTGATCGACCCGGAGCGTGAAGTGGACGCCGTCGCGGGCGAGTTCGCCCAGCCACCGCTCGGACCGGGCCGCCGTCTCCGCCGCCCGGTTCAGGCCCGCGGGCAGGGAGCCGTCCAGGATGTGGGCGACGCCGAGAGCGAGGGTCCGGGAGACGCAGCGGGCCATGGCGCTGTCCTCCTCGTCTCCCACCAGGTCGAGCAGATAGCCGCCGGACCAGGTGCGGCCGTCCTCCGCGCGCACGTCGAGGGAGACGGCGAGGACGACCCGGTCGCGGTCGGCGTCCGTCGTCGGGTACCTGGCCGCCAGCTCCTGGGCCAGGGCGGCGATCCGGGTGTCGTCACCGGTCCTCAGCTCCTCGAAGACCGGCTCCCAGGCCCGCAGCCAGCCGTCCAGACGCAGCGTGCCGCGCACGAAGGTCCGCGGTCTCCAGGCGGCGGGCAGTCCGTACTGCTCGACGAAGGGGAGGCTGTCGCGGTTGGGGTAGGCCTCGAAGGTCTCGCCGTCCACGACATGGCGCCGGGTCGCCTCCCAGGGGCGGTCGGCGGTGGTCGGGGTGCCCTGGTCGATGTAACGGGCGGGCGAGCGCAGGGCGTTCAGGACTCCGAGCGGGGCCCAGCTGAAGCGGTACCTGAAGTCGTTCGGGAGGGCGGGGACACCGCCGCAGTAGGAGGTGAGTCCGTACGAGGCCGGTGTCGCGTCGCCGATCGCCTCGCGGGCCCTGGCGACGAGGCTGTGCGCGAAGAGGTGGTCGATGCCCGGGTCGAGGCCGGCCTCGGTGAGGACGACGATCCCGGCCTGGTGCGCCTGCGGGACCTGTTCGAGGACGGCGTCGGACACATAGCTGGAGCAGGCGAAGTGGGCGCTCTCGTGGACGCAGACGGCGAGGATCGCGGCGTGCTCGGGGGCGGGCAGCATCGACACGACGACGTCCCCGGGTGCCAGTTCGGCCGCGAGCGCGGACAGCGTGTAGGCGCGGGGCGCGGCCCGTCCGTTGAGCCCCAGCGCTTCGAGCGCCTCTTCCGCGCGCTCCTCGGTGCGGTGCCACAGCATCACGCGGTCGGCCGTGTCGCACAGTTCGGCCAGACCGCTGCCGGTGGAGAGCCCGGCGCCGATCCAGTGGACGGTGCCGGTCGCGGGAACCAGGTCAGTCACGGCGGAACTCCCCTTCGTCGACACCGAGTTCACGGCACGCCTGGTGGAACCGGTCCAGGCAGCGCCCCCACGGTCCGCCGACCCCGAACTCCAGCAGCAGGGGCAGCAGCGACCCCGAGAAGCCGACGCTGGACTCCTCCGGGAGCAGGGACGGCAGGTTGTCGATGGCGATCAGGTCGAGCGGGGGTTCCTTGTGCAGCCGCCGGACGGGCTCGGCCCACTCGGTGACGCGGTCGTAGACCGGCAGGACGTTCAGGGGCGAGCCGACGTCGCAGGTGACGTCGGAGAGGGTGCGCAGGCGGCGGGCCGGGTCTTCCAGGTCCGCCTCGCGGACGAAGGGCGGGATCGGGCTGGTCGCGAGGACGCAGTTCACCAGCACGTCGTGGGCGAGCAGGGCCGGGCGGTCCAGGTTCCGGGTCTCGTCGAGGTCCCAGCAGGTCGGCTCGACCCCGGCGGCCCGGAGGGCGACGCGGGCACCCCGCCCGCTGCGGCCCAGGGCTCCGATCACCAGCGCCGTGAACTCTTCGTCCCCGGCGACCGGCCGCAGCGCCTCCTCCAGTTCCTCCTGCGAGGTGGGCGTGAGGGGCGCGGTGAGCCTGCCCCGGTGCTGGAGCACGGCCAGGGCCGCACCCAGGTAACCGGCCCAGTATCCGAACGCGGCGAGCCTGCGGCCGTGGTCGTCGACCAGGTACTCCAGGTCGAGGAGGGCCCCTCCCCCGGCGGCGAACCGGCGCAGCAGTTCCAGGGCGCCCGGCTGCTCCTTGTAGGCGTGCCCGAAGAACACGTGCCGGTGCTTCAAGGCGGCAGGCTCGTCGGGGAGTTCCTTCAGGCCTACGACCACGGCGTCCTCCGGCGCCCGGGAGACCCACGAACCCGCCGGCGCGACACCGCAGCCCACCGCCTCGTACCGCTCGATCGGGAAGATCCGCTGTGGGGACTCCTCGACGGTCAGCGTCACGCCGCTTTCGACGAGCCGCCGGGCGTCGGACGGCACGAGGGGCGTGCGTCGCTCGGTGGAACGGACCTCGTGGCGCAGCCACAGATGGAGCTCGGTCATACGCGGTTGGCCTCCGGACGCAGGGCGTCGGCCGCGAACCGGCCGGCGCTGAGCGGGCTGATGTCCACGAAGGGTACGCGGCCCAGGTACAGGTCACGGACGACCTCGCCGACGGCCGGGCCCTGGAGGAATCCGTGGCCGGAGAAGCCGGTCGCGTACAGGAAGCGGGAGACCGAAGTGGCCTCGCCGATCAGGGCGTTGTGGTCCGGGGTGATCTCGTAGAGGCCGGCCCAGCCGCCGGTGCGGCGCAGGTCGAGGAGGACGGGGGCGCGGTGCTGCATGGCGTCGGCCAGGCGGGGGATCCAGCGGTCGTGCGTGGCGGTGTCGAAGCCGGGCCTCTCGTCGGGGTCGGACATGCCGAGCAGGAGGCCGGGGCCCTCGGAGTGGAAGTAGAGGCTGGTGGTGAAGTCGATGGTCATGGGGAGGTCGGGCGGCAGTCCCTGGACCGGTTCGGTGACCGCGATCTGGCGGCGCAGCGGCTCGACCGGCAGATCCACGCCGGCCATCGCGCCGACCGCCCGCGACCAGGCGCCGGCCGCGCAGATCACCGTGCCGGTGGCGATCCGGCCCCTGGTCGTCACGACGGCCGTGATGTCGTCGCCGCGCAGTTCGATGCCGGTGACCTCGGTGTGCCGCAGGATCGTCGCGCCGTGGCGGCGGGCGTCGGCCGCGTAGCCGTGGACGACGGACTCCGGGGTGCAATGGCCGTCCTCGGGTGAGAAGGCGGCGGCGAGCAGTCCGTCGGTGGTGATCAGCGGGGAGAGTGCGCGTGCCTCGGCCGGGTCGATCATGCGGCTCGGCACGCCGAGGGAGTTCTGCAGCCGCACGCTCTCCTCGAAGGAGGTGACCTCCTCCGGCGTCGACAGCAGGAAGAGGTAGCCGACCCGATGCAGCCCGATGTCCTGCCCGGTCTCCTCCTCGAAGCGGCCGAACGCCTCCAGGCTGCGCGCCCCGAGCCGGATGTTGAGCTCGTCGGAGAACTGCGCCCGCACCCCGCCCGCCGCCTTCGAGGTGGAACCGGAGCCGAGCTCGTCGCGCTCGACGAGCACCACGTCGCGTACGCCCGCGCGAGCCAGGTGGCGGGCGATGCTCGTACCCATGACACCGCCGCCGATGACGACGACACCGGCCGTGCGCGTACTCACCGGCGCACCCCCTTGACCGCCCGCACCCCGGGCCAGGCCGCGGCTCGTCCGGTCGGTACGTCGCCCAGGCCGGCGAGATCGCCCGGCAGCCCCGTCCGGAGCACGTCCGCGACGGGCCCGGCGTGCCGCGCCGCGGTCACCGGGTCGTGGACGCCGGTGTGCATCTCCCGATGGGCGGGCCCGAAGGACCTCCCGCGCATCACCGGTGTCGCGCCCGGTGTGCAGGCCGGGTCCGCAGGGGCGTCGGGCACCGCCTCGGCGGGGAGGCCGTGGTCCACCGGCGTTCCGGCGGCGCGGTCGCGTGTCGTACGGCTCCGGAGCCGTACGGATTCCAAGCCCCGCACCCGGGCCGGGCCCTGGGCGCGTGAACCCAGGACGGCCGAGTGGGTGCCGCCGGGCGTGCTCAGGGTCGTCGCCGCGGCGGCCAGGCGGCCCGTCACCGGCACCACGGCAGGGGCGTCGCCTGTTGTCCGGAGAGGAAGAGGACGTCGTCGGTCATTCCCTCTTCCTGTCCGGATCCGC
Organism: Streptomyces sp. NPDC005483; assembly: GCF_040606035.1. Taxonomy (NCBI): domain Bacteria; kingdom Bacillati; phylum Actinomycetota; class Actinomycetes; order Kitasatosporales; family Streptomycetaceae; genus Streptomyces; species Streptomyces sp. NPDC005483. Next base: position 15,585 of record NZ_JBEXEA010000001.1, on the reverse strand, counting down.
CCTCCCGGAATCCGACCGGCGGTCAGGACAGGTGGGCCACCGCGTCCAGATGGGGCAGGACGTGGTCCAGTCGCTCCCGCTTGGTGCGCAGATAGGTGATGTTGCTCTCGCACGGCGTGATCAGCAGCGGCACCGTCTCGGTGACCTCGATGCCGTGCCGCTCCAGCGCCTCGCGCTTGCGCGGGTTGTTGGACATCAGACGGACCGAGTTCACGCCCAGGTCGTGGAAGATCCCGGCGGCGACGCCGTAGTCCCGGGAGTCCACCGGAAGGCCGAGCGCGAGGTTCGCCTCGACGGTGTCCAGGCCCTCCGCCTGCAGCGCCATCGCCCGCAGCTTGGCGAGCAGCCCGATGCCCCGGCCCTCGTGGCCCCGCAGGTAGACGACGATGCCGCTGCCCTCCTTGACCACGGCCCGCAGCGCGGCATCGAGCTGATCGCCGCACTCGCAGTGCTGGGAGCCGAACGCGTCACCGGTCAGGCACTCGGAATGCAGCCGCACGAGGACGTCGTCCGAACCGATGTCACCGTAGACCAGGGCGACTTGTTCGTCACCGCGATCGTGATCGAGATAGCCGACCGCCTGGAATTTCCCGTACACGGTGGGCAGCGGGGCATTGACCACACGTTCCACGCCGGTGCGCTGTGGTGCCTTCTTGCCGAGGACGCCAACGTTATCTGTCATGATCTGTTTCCTAAGCAGAGACGAAAGGCCGTGAAAAGATGAGCGATTCGGGAATACGGTCGACGGCGTACGGTCTGTTGCCGACGGACACTACGGAAGACGTACGGACGCGGGGGGCGGGCGTCTCAACACAGGTCGCCGTCCTTCCGGTCGGGAGCTTCGAACAACACGGCTCGTACCTTCCCCTGGCGACCGACACCCTGGTCGCCTGTGCCGTCGCGCGGGAGATCGCCGCGGCGTACCCGGTGCACCTCCTCCCGCCGGTGACGATCTCCTGCTCGCACGAGCACTCGGCCTGGCCGGGCACCGTCAGCATCTCCTCCGTCACCCTTCACGCGGTGGTGCGGGACATTGCCGCCTCGCTGCGCCGCTCGGGCGTCGAGGCGCTGGTCGTGGTCAACGGGCACGGGGGCAACTACGTGCTGGGCAACGTCGTCCAGGAGGCCTCCGCCGAGGGGGCGCGGATGGCGCTCTTCCCTGCCGCGGAGGACTGGGAGGCCGCCCGTACGGAGGCGGGAGTCGTCACCTCGCTGCTCACCGACATGCACGCGGGTGAAATCGAGACCTCCATTCTTCTGCACACGCACCCGGAATGCCTCCGCCCCGGTTACGAGACCTCCGATTTCGTCGCGGACGACCGTCGTCATCTCCTCACCCTCGGTATGTCCGGTTACACCGATTCCGGTGTCATCGGGCGCCCTTCGCTGGGCTCGGCGGAAAAAGGGAAAGCGTTGCTGGAGAGCCTCGCGGCATCCTTCGGGACGTATTTCTCGATGCTGACCGCATCCGGCGACGTCGCCGAGTAGGGCTTTGCCGGGCGCCGCAGACCCTGGTACCAGCGGGCGACCAGGACGAGGGCGCCCGGCAGGCTCGCCACGAAGCTGAGGACGCCGTAGACGATCGCGGTCGCGAGGCCGGTGCCGGCACCGAGGCCCATGGCGGCGAACGCCCAGGCGGTGACGCCCTCCCGGGGGCCGAACCCGCCGATGTTCAGGGGCAGTCCCATGGCGAGCAGGGCGAGCACGGCCAGCGGCAGCAGTACGGCGACGGAGGCGTCGGAGCCCGCGATGCGGGCGGCGAGCACGAACATCCCGAGGTGGCCGGCGAGCACGACGGCCGAGGAGAGCGTGACGCCGGGCCAGTTGCGGCGTGACAGCAGTGCCTCGCGTGCCTCACCGAGGGTCGCGCGCAGGACCCGTCCCCGGCGGGAGGCGGGGGCCCGGTTCATCCGCAGGGCCACGACGACGGCGAGCGCGCCGAGGGCGGCGAGGCCGACGACGGGGGCGAGGTGGCGGGCCTCGGCCAGCACCGGCGACGGCAGGGTGAGCAGCACCGCGCCGCCGACGACCGCCAACGCGACCTGACCGGCGACCCGTTCGAGGACGACCGCCCGTACTCCGCGGCCCATGTTGCCGGCGCTCTGCCCGTGCCGCACCGCGCGGTGCACGTCGCCGAGCACGCCGCCGGGCAGCGCCGCGTTCAGGAACAGGGCCCGGTAGTAGTCGGCCACAGCCGCGCCGAGCGGCAGCCCGATGCGCAGCCCGCGGGCCACCAGCTGCCAGCGCCAGGCACTGAACACGGTGGTCAGCACGCCGATCGCGAGCGCCGCCAGCAGGGCGACGGCGTCGATGCGGCGCAGTCCGTCCAGGAAGACGCCGGTGCCGAGGCGCCACAGCAGGAGAGCGAGGATGGTGACACCGGCGACGGTGCCGAAGTGGGTGCGCAGGGCTCGGGAGTTGAGGACCGAGCGCAGGGCGGTGCGCCACCGGGGGGCCTGAGCGGGGCGGGGCCGGGCCTCGGTCACGATCACGCCGATCCGGTCCCGGGAGACGGCGGCGTCCCGCAGGTCCGCCGCGGGCTGTCCGGCCGTCTCGAGGATCTGGGCCCGGGCGACCAGCGCCTCGGTGCGCGCGGTGAGCACCTCGTCCCGCGTCCGGACCACTTCGGCCTGGAGGGTGCGGGCCCGGTGGGAGAGGGCGCGTGGCTCGACCGGCTGCGCGGGCTGCCGGACGGGCAGGCTTGGGCGCCCGGTGTCCGGCCGCACCGTCTCCACGCTCATGACGCTCCGCCCGTCGGCCGGGACAGCGCCAGCAGGTCGCTGTGGTGCACGACGACCTTCAGCTCGCCCGCGCGGCAGGCCTCCAGACGGTCCTGGAGGTAGCGCTCGGCGCGCTCCTTCAGTTCGGGGCGCTCCTCGACGGCCGCGCCGACCCAGCCGCGCAGCCACTGCGCGGTGAGCGCGGACTCCGCGGGGCCCAGACGCCAGGCGCTCGGGTGCAGCCGTACCGTCGCACCCCGTTCGGAGAACGCCTCGCAGGCGGCGGTGACGGCGTCCGGGCCGAGCAGTCCGCCGCGCCGCTGGTGGGCGTTGAACGCGTCGGCGATCTCCTCGTCCAGCGGGTCGGCGGGGCTGAGTTCGACCCGGCCGGCCACGGAGAGGGTGAGCAGGGCCGGGCAGCCGGCGCCCGTGCAGGCCGCCGCGAGGGTGTCGATCTCCTCGCGGGTGAGGACGTCCAGCAGCGCGGAGGCCGTCACCAGGGAGGCGCCGGCGAGGGCGTCCGGGGTGAGCAGGCCGACGTCGCCGCGGCGTGTCTCGACGGTGACCCGGCTGCCGTCGGCGGCGGAGCGCGGGGAGGCGACGGCCGCGAAGTGCAGGAGGTAGGGGTCCCGGTCGTGCAGGATCCAGTGCTGGGGACCGTCCAGGCGGGAGGCCAGCCAGCGGCCCATCGAGCCGGTGCCGCAGCCCAGGTCGTGGATGACCAGGCCGGCCTTGCCCGGCAGGTTGGCCAGCCGGATCCGCAGCGGGTCGAGCAGATCTCCGGCCCGCGCCGCCGCGTCCGGCCCCTCCCGCAGTTCCAGCCACTCGGGGGCGTAACGGGGAGCGTCGTCGGGGCCGGCGTCCCTGAGCCGTACGGTGGGACGCTCGCCGGGGTGGGCGCTGGGCCCGGCACCGGGGATGATCGATTCCGCGTCGGAACGGACAGTGGGCTTCATCGAGGGAACCTCCCGAGGCCCGGGCTGCGCCGGGATCTTCCCGCTCTGCTTGGTCGCCGTCTTCCTCATGCCGCCCTCCTGGGCTCGCTCGGGAGTCGGCCGAGTACTCCGGCCAGGCTGCGGGCCGTGGTGGCCCAGCCGTCCAGGGCGGCGCGCCGCCCCCGGGCAGCCGCCTTCAGGCGGCGGCGTACGTCCGCCTCGCCGAACCAGCCGCGCAGTTCGGCGGCGAGGGCGGCGGGGTCCTCCGGCGGGACGAGGATGCCGGGCACGCCGCCGTCGGGGGCGCGTCCGACCGCCTCGGGCACTCCGCCGACGTCGGTGGCCAGCACCGGGATGCCGCGTGCGAGGGCCTCGGTGACCGCCATGCCGTAGGTCTCGGCGTAGGAGGTGAGGACCATCAGGTCGGCGGCGTTGTAGCTGGCGTCGAGCTCGGCCCCGGCCTGCGGTCCCGCGAGGTGCAGGCGGTCCTGGAGGCCGTACTTCTTGATGAGCATCCGCAGATGGGCGACGTACTCGGGATCCTGGGTGATCCCGCCGACGCACACACAGCTCCACGGCAGGTCCTGCGCGCCGGCCAGGGCCTCGATCAGCCGGTGCTGTCCCTTGCGGGGCGTCACCGCGGCCACGCACAGCAGCCGGGACAGGCCGTCGGTGCCGGAGGCGAGCGGGGCGATGTCGGCGCCCGGGGTCGCGACGTGGACCCGCTCGGGGGCGAGGCCGTGGTGCGAGACGAGCCGGCGTACGGCCCAGTCGCTGGTGGCGATGACGGCGGGCACGGCCCGCAGCACCTCGCGCTCCCTGGCGTCCAGTTCCAGGGCGAGCCCCGGTTCCAGTGCCGTCTCGTCGCCGAGCGGAAGGTGGACGAGGACGGCGAGATGCAACCGCTCCGTCTCGGGGACGATGATCTCCGGGACGCCGCAGGCGACCAGGCCGTCGATCAGGACGACGGTGCCCTCGGGCAGGTCACGCAGGGTGCGGGCCAGTTCGGTGCGGGCCGCCGCTCCCGGCCGGGGCCAGCTGCCGGCCACCGCGTGCCGCTCGACCTGCCAGCCGAAGCCGGGCAGGTCCAGACAGACCCGCCGGTCGTAGGCGTTGCCGCCGCTCGGCGCGGTCGGGTCGTCCACGCCACCCGGCATCACGAAATGCACGGTCCGCAGGGACATCGGGATGATCTCGGCCTTCTTGAGGGCGGAGTGCTGTACGGGCACGTAGTCGAGCGTGGCCGCCCGCCCGGTCGTCATGTCGGTCACAGGGCACGCTCGTAACTCGCCCAGGCGACATGCGACTCGTGCAGGGTGACGGTCAGGCCCGCGAGACCCTTGGCTCCCTCGCCCATCGCACCCTTCTCGATGCGCTCGGCGAGCCGGTCCGCGATGACCTTCGCCAGGAACTCCGTGGAGGTGTTGATCCCCGCGAAGTCCGGTTCGTTGTCGAGGTTGCGGTAGTTCAACTCGCTGACGACGGCACCGAGTTCCTGGGTGGCCAGTCCGATGTCGACGACGATGTTGTCGTCGTCCAGCTGTTCGCGCCGGAACGTGGCGTCCACCAGGAACGTCGCTCCGTGCAGACGCTGCGCGGGCCCGAAGACCTCGCCGCTGAAGCTGTGGGCGATCATGATGTGATCGCGGACGGTGATGCTGAACAACGGACGACCCTCCAGGTGCGGCGCGTCTGGTCCCCGGCTGATTCCCGGCCGGGGGATGCCGTGTAGTACGGCTCTCCGCTTCCCCGTGTTCAGTCGAATCTCACTCTTTTCTCAGGTCAGGCGCTCTTGCCGTACCTCACGAGGTGACAGAGGGCCGCAATCTCCCCACTGGCCAGCCCCGGCATCACCTCCGGCAGTTCTTCGAACGCGCTTTCCCCCGTGATGAGCGCGTCAAGCGCGGGATCGGCGAGCAGTTTCAGCGCGAGGGCGAGACGGTCGCCGTAGCTGCGGTTGCCGCGCGCCGGGGACACGGTGCCGACCTGGCTGCTGCGGATGATCAGGCGCCGGGAGTGGAAGGCCTCGCCGAGCGGCAGGCTCACCTTCCGGTCGCCGTACCAGCTCAGTTCGAGGACGGTGCCCTCGGCGCTGAGGAGTTCGAGCGAGCGGGCGAGGCCCTGTTCGGTGGCGCTGGCGTGGACGACGAGGTCGCAGTCGCCGAGGGCGTCCGCGGGGGACGCGAAGCCGACACCTAGGGCCTCGGCGGTCGTGGCACGGGCCGGGTCGGCGTCCACCAACTGGACCCGTACGCCGGGGAAGCGGGCCAGGAGCGCGGCGACCGAGCTGCCGACCATGCCGCCGCCGACCACCGCGATCCGGTCGCCGACCAGGGGGGCCGCGTCCCACAGGGCGTTCACGGCGGTCTCGACGGTGCCGGCAAGTACCGCCCGGCGGGCGGGGATCTCCTCCGGTACGACCGTCACGGCGCTCGCGGGAACCACGTACCGCGTCTGATGCGGGTACAGACAGAACACGGTCCTGCCCTTGAGCGCGGAGGGGCCCTCCTCCACGACTCCGACGCTGAGGTAGCCGTATTTCACGGGCCCGGGGAAGTCGCCCTCCTGGAACGGGGCCCGCATGGCGGCGTGCTGGCTCTCGGGCACCTGGCCGCGGAACACGAGTGTCTCCGTGCCCCGGCTGACTCCCGAGTACAGCGAGCGGACCAGCACCTCGTCCTCGCCGGGGGCCGCGAGGGCAACCTCCCGTATCTCGCCCTCCCCGGGAGAACGGAGCCAGAACGCGCGAGCGGCGGCCTTCATCGAGAACCTCCTGAACGATCGGCAACCCGTGCACGTACCTCGTCACGTAACCGAGGTGTGCACAGGCCGCGCACAGTACGCGGCCTTGATCGACTCTGTCATCTGGCCGGAGGAATGTGCGGTGGCCCTGAACAACACTTACGAAGCAAGGCTGGTCCAGCAGGAGACCGCGGTGGGAGCGGGTCTGCAGATCCTGTTGCTGGCTCTGCTCGGCACGGCGATAGGCATGGGGCCGGCGGGCTGGCTGACCGGTCTCGCCTTCGCCGTCGCCACCTGGGCCGTGCTCTCCAGGGCACTGCACCGCACCCGGCCGCGCTCCTTCGGACCCGCCAACCGGGTGACCCTCGGCCGGGCGACCCTGGTGGGCGGAGTCACGGCACTGGTCGCGGACTCCTTCCAGGACTCCCCGCCGGTCACCCTCTTCGTCGGCCTGACGGCGGTGGCGCTGATACTCGACGGCGTCGACGGCAAGGTGGCCCGCGCGACGGGCACCTCGACCCCGCTGGGCGCGCGGTTCGACATGGAGGTCGACGCGTTCCTGATCCTGGTGCTCAGCGTGTACGTGTCGATGTCGCAGGGCCCGTGGGTGCTGCTGATCGGCGCCATGCGCTACGGCTTCGTCGCCGCGGCCCGCGTCTGGAACTGGCTCAACGCCCCGCTGCCGCCGAGCATGGCCCGCAAGACGGTGGCCGCGCTCCAGGGGATCCTGCTGCTGGTGGCCGCGTCCGGGTACCTGCCGTACGCGGCGACCTTCGGCGTAGTGGCTCTGGCTCTGGGCACCCTGGTCTGGTCGTTCGGCCGGGACATCCTGTGGCTGTGGCGCACCCACCGGGCGGACCAGGCGGCGGTGGAGGAACTCCTGGAACTGGTACCGGCGTCCACACCACACGCTGTCGCCTCCTGAGCGGCTCCGCCCACTCGACGGCACCCGGTGAGGGGCTCCGCCCTCTCGACGCGCCCGGCGCACCTCCACCGGGGCACGCGCCCCCGGGGGAATCCGGCGCCCGCACCACACGCTGCCGCCACCCAGGGCCACCGCCCACTCGACAGCACCCGGGCGCACCTCAACCGGCACACCTGCCGGGCGGACCCGACGGCTGCACCGCAGGCTGCCGCCTCCTAGGTGCACCGCCCCCTCGAAGCACCCGGCGCACCTCGACCGGGACACGCGCCCCCGGGGGAATCCGGCATCCGGACCACACGCTGCCGCCACCCAGGGCCACCGCCCACTCGACAGCACCCGGGCGCACCTCAACCGGCACACCTGCCGGGCGGACCCGACGGCTGCACCGCAGGCTGCCGCCTCCTAGGTGCACCGCCCCCTCGACGCACCCGGCGCACCTCGACCGGGACACCCGCCCCAGGGGAATCCGGCATCCGGACCACACGCTGCCGCCACCCAGGGCCACCGCCCACTCGACGGCACCCGGCGCACCTCAACCGGGACACGCGCCCCAGGGGGAAACCGGAGCCCGCACCACACGCTGCCGCCACCCAGGGCCACCGCCCACTCGACGGCACCGGCGCACCTCGACCGGGACACGCGCCGGGCGGACCCGGCGTCCGCACCGCGCGGCGTCGCCTCCTGAGGGTGCTCAGCCCTTCAGCGGCACCCGGTACACCGTCGACTCCCGCTGCCGGAACCCCTGCCGCTCGTACAGCCGGTTGGCCGCCGCCCGGTCCGGGCGGGAGGTCAGGTCGACGGTACGGGCCCCGGCCTCCCTGGCGAGCCGGATGGCCTCCCGGATCAGCAGTCCCGCGATGCCCTGACCGCGGGCCGCGTGGTCGACGATCACGTCCTCGATCCGGGCCCGCAGTCCCGCGGGCGCGGGGAACATCACGAGGGTGAGGGTGCCGACGATCGACCCGCCCGACGACCTGGCGATCAGCATGGTGTTGACGTCGCAGGCCAGGATCCGGTCGAGCGCCGTGACATCGAGGGGCGCGGCCGTCGAGGACAGCTGCGGCAGCATCCGGGCGAAGGCGTCGACCAGTTCCTGGTCCGCCTTCCGGGCGATCTCCACCCGGGTCTCCTGGGTCTCCATGCGTGGACCCTATCGCCGTGGCGTGGGAACCCCCCGGCGGTTCCTATGAGCGCGACTCGAGCCCTCTGACAAGTTCGTCCCGCTACGGCTCCGGAGTCCTTCGGCACGCAGTACCGCTACAGCATCCGAGTCCGTCGGCAGGCCGTACCGCTACGGCGCGCAGGTCCGCCGACCGAGCCCTCCCCCCACAGCACCCGAGCCCGCCGGCTGAGCCCCACCACTTCCGCAGCAGGGCCCTCCACCAGGCTCCCCCGCCGCCCCGCCCCCGAGCCCGCCGGCAGTGTTCTGTCGCCGCGGCAGCACCCCGATCGCCGCAACCGGCACCATCGCCAGCACCAGCCACGGCACCGCGGCAGGCAGCCCGCCCTCCAGCAGTGAACCGGTGACGGAGCTGCCGACCAGCACGATCAGCCCGGAGACGGAGGAGAGCGCCCCGGTGTAGAGGCCGAGTCGGCCCTCCTCGGCGAGATCGGGGACCCAGGCCCGGGCCACCGGCGCGACGAGCATCTGCCCGAAGGTGAGCAGGACGACGAACCCGGCCGAGGGCAACAGGCCCGCCGTACCGGTCCAGTGGGCCGGCCGCGACACGGCGACGACCGCGAACCCGGCACCGATCAGCAGCAGTCCGGCCACCATCGAGCGGCGCAGCGACAGCCTGGAGCCGGCCCAGCGGGTCACGGGAAGCTGCGCGGTCACCACCAGCAGCGAGGACAGGGCGAACAGCCAGGCCAGCGCCGACTGTGAACCGGTCGCGCGTTCCACCTCGTCGGGGAGGGCGAGGTAGAGCTGGTTGTAGGCGAGCAGGTAGGCGCCGTACGCGCAGCACAGCGGGAGGAAGCGGCGGTTGCGTACCAGTGCCCCCAACCCGCCTTTCACCCGCACCCGTTGCCGCCCAGCGATGTGCTGCGGCAACATCCACGCGTGCCCGGCGAGCACGAGCACGAAGATCCCGGCGCCCGCCAGACACACCGCGCGGAAGTCCACCGACAGCAGCAGCGCGCCGAGCAACGGCCCGACGAAGGCACCGGCCTGCCCGGCGACCGTGAACAGCGCGAGCACGCGGGTGCGCTGACCGCCCGCCTCCTCGTGGAGGACGGCCTGCCGCGCCACCTCGGACTCCACCGCCGGCGAGAACAGGGCGGCCGCGAACCCGATCAACAGGACGGCCCCGATCACCGACCACGTCTGCTCCGCGTACCCGAGCCAGGCGAACCCGGCGATCCGCAGCACGCACCCGGCGAGCACGACCGGCCGGATGCCGTGACGGTCGGCGAGCGCCCCGCCCACCACGAACAGCCCTTGCTGGCTGAAGGTCCTGAGCCCCAGCACGAACCCGACCAGCCACCCCGCCATCCCGACGCCCTGCCCCAGGTGCTCGGACAGGAAGGGCAGCACGGCGAAGAAGCCGACGTTGAAGGCGAGTTGGGTGAGGATCAGCGTCCGTAGCAGGGGTGAGAGCCGCCCGGTGGTCCTCGGCAGATCGACCGACGTGGACGTCACCCGGCTTCCACCAACTCGCTTGCGTGCAAGACCTGTTCGGAACCCTTCGCGGTCGTACGAAGCCGCGCGCGCCGTCGCGGCCACCGCACCCCGCCCGCCGTGCTCACCGCCAGCGCGCCCAGCAGGGCGAGCGCGGCCGCGGGGGCGAGGACGGCCCAGGGGGCGCGTTCGGCGTAGGGCTGGTTCTCGGCCAGGAGCAGGCCCCACTCCGGGGAGGGCGGCTGGGTGCCGAGGCCGAGGAAGCCGAGGGAGGCGAGGGCCAGCGCTACGCCGGGCAGCCGCAGCAGGGCGTGCCGGGTGACGGGCGGCAGGATGGCGGGCAGCAGTTCGTACCGCAGCAGGTACCAGCGGCTCGCGCCCAGAGCTCGGGTGGCCGTCAGGTGCAGGGTGGCGTGCTCCTGCCGGAGCAGCGAGGAGGTGTGCGCGGCGAGCGCCGCCCAGGACACGGTGGCCACGGCGATCGCGGGCGTGGCGGCCCCGCCTCCGGCGACGGCGGTCACGAGCAGCGCGGCGAGCACCGGCGGTACGGCGTTGACGGTGTCGACGAGCGGCCCGGACAGCCGGGGCAGCAGTCCGAGCAGGACGCCGACCACCAGTGCGGTGACGCTGATGGCGAGGGCGACCAGCAGGGTCTCGAGGGCCCCGTGTCCGACCCGGGCGAGCAGGTCCCGGCCGAGCGCGTCGGTGCCGAACGGGTGTGCCCACGAAGGGGGTTGGAGCCGGGCCCCGGTGTCCAGGGTGAGCGGGTCGCGGAGCAGGCCGAGCGCGACGACGACGGTCAGGAGGCCGCCGTACACGAGCGGCAGGGTGCTGCGGGTGGACCGTCGTGGGCGGTGCAGTGAGTCCAGGGAGCCGTCGCGCAGCGCCGGGCCGGCCAGGAGGCGGACGGCGAGGGCCGCGAGCCAGGTGGCGGTGGCTGCTAGGAGCAGCAGGGCGAGGGTGCCTGCCTGGAGCACGGGCAGGTCCTGCGCGAGGGCGGCCTGGAGGGTGGTGCGGCCGAGGCCCGGGATGTCGTAGATCTGCTCCACGGCGACGGAACCGGCCGTGAGGCCCACGACGAACAGGCCCAGGTTGGGCAGCAGCGCGGGGACGCAGCGGCGGACCGCCTTGGCGGCGACGGTACGGCCCGGCAGTCCGCGGGCGTCCGCGGCCAGTGCCCAGGGTTCGGCGAAGGCGCCGGGCAGCAGGTCGTCGAGGAGGCGCCCGAGCACGGCCCCGGCGGGCAGGCCGAGGGCGAGGGCCGGCAGGACTGCCCACCGGGGTCCGTACCAGCCGAGGGCGGGCAGCCAGCCGAGCTGGACGCCGACGACGGTGGCGAGCACGGAGGCGGTGAGGAACTCGGGCAGCGCGGCGAGCATCGCCGAGGCGCCGCCCCCGGGCCGCCGTCCGTCGAGGCGCCGGCGGGCGCCGAGCCACAGCGTGCGGGCGCACACCAGGGCGGCGGTGAAGGCGGCGATCACGAGCGCCACCGTGACCAGCAGCAGGGACACCCCGAGTGCCTGGACGATGGTCGGGGCGACCGGCGTGCCGTTCAGCCACGACCGGCCGGCGTCCCCGCGGGGCAGCCCGCCGAGCCATTGGCCGAGCAGGTGCAAGGGGCCTTGTTCCAGGTCCAGTTGGGTCCGGATGTCGGCCAGTATCCGCGGCGTCGGGTCGCGGTCGGCGGAACGCGCCTTGAGCACGGTGAGCGCCGGGTCGGTGCGGGACAGCCACGGCAGGAGGCCGATCCCGCACACCAGGAACGCGGCGAGCACGGCTCGCCACAGCAAGGTAGCCACTCGCATGGATCAGCGTCGCGTTCCGGTGCCGACCAGGGTGCGCTCGTACGGGTCGAGAAGCACGCCCCGGACGTCGGTGGCGACGCCGGCGATGATCGCCTGGTGGGCCAGCGGGACCACGGCGTCGGTGCCGAGGATCGCCGCCTCGGCGCGCATGGCCGCGTCCTGCCGCTCGCCGGTGCCGGTCACGGTGTCGGCCTCGGCGACCGCCCGGTCGACCTTGCTGTCGCACAGCTGGGCGAGGTTGTAGCCGCCGTCGCAGGTGTAGTCGCCGGCGAGGACGCCGACGGGGTCGCCGGTGTCGACGAGACTGTTGCGGGCGCCGACGAAGGCGTCGAACTTCCCCGCGAGCGCGTCGCTTTCGAGCCGCGAGTACTCGCGCACCACCAGGGTGACCTTGAACCCGGCCTTCTGGAGCTGCTGTTGGAGCACCTGGGCGACCTCGGGCAGTTCGGGCCGGTTGTCGTAGGTGGCGAGGGTGACGGAGGTGCCGTTCGGCTCGGCGGCGGTCGCGCGCCCGGTGGGCGGTACGCGCTTGCCCTCGGCCCAGGTCACGGCCGGCCCGTAGATGCCGGCGCCGGGATCGGCGTACCCCTCGAAGACACCCTTGACGAGAGCGGAGCTGTCGACTGCCTCGCGGGCGGCGGCGCGCAGCTTCGGGTCCTTGAACGGGCCGGAATGGGTGTTGAGTTGGAGGCTGGTGGTGCGGGTGGTGGCGGTCTCCTCGACGCTGGCCTTGTCGAGGGTGGCGGCCTGGGCGACGGGGATCGCCTCGGCGATGTCCACCTGGCCGGTGCGTACGGCGTTGGCGTGCGCGGTGCCGTCGGCGATGAAGCGGGCGTCGACGCCGGGGGCCTGGGCGCGGCCGCCCCAGTAGTCGTCGAAGCGGTCGAGGGTGGCGGAGGTGGAACCGGTGACCTTCGTCAGCTCGAAGGGGCCGGTGGCGGTGCCGACCGGATCCACTTGGCCTTTGGCGTAGGCCTTGGCGGCGAACACGGCGAGGTTCGGGCTGGACAGCCGGAGCGGCAGCACGGGGTCGGCCGTCTTCGTGGTGATGCGTACGGTGTCGCCCGCCGCCTTGGCGGTCAGCGTGACGCCGGACAGGGCGACCGGGGCGGGCCTGGCCTCGGTGGCGTGGGTGAGGGCGGCGGCGACCGCGGCCGGCGTGACCTCGGAGCCGTCCTGGAAGGTGGCCTCGCGCAGGGTGAACAGCCAGGTGCGGTCGTTCTCGCGGCGCCAGGACTCGGCGAGCGCGGGCGCGGCGGCGCCGTTGGCGTCGAGGGCGGTCAGGCCCTCGGTGACGCCGAGGCGGCTGAGGAGGGTGGCGTCGGCGCCGTACGGCGAGAGGTTCTCGGCGGGTGGGAAGGCGAGGGCGACACGGAGGCGGGATCCGTCGTTCGCGGTGCTTTCGGAGTCCTCGCCCGAGGAGGCGAAGCAGGCGGTGAGGACGGGGGCGAGCAGCAGGGAGCCCAGTAGGTGACGGCGTCGCATGGTTGTCCTATCGCCCCATCGGTATCTCGAAGTGGACGACGCCGCTCGCGCCGCCCGTGGTCTCGCGCTCGTCGTGCACGACCTTGCCGATCGAGCGCCAGAAGGGTTCGGCACCCGGGACCGCCGGGTCGGTGTGCAGGTAGACGGAGCGGTAACCGCCGTCGGCGGCCGCGAAGGTGAGCAGTTCGTCGACCAGGCGGCGGGCGAGGCCGCGCCTGCGGTGCTCGGGGCGGACGTAGATCCGGCGCAGCTGTGCGGTCTCACCGGAGGGGTAGCGCCGGGCCAGCTCGCGCGGGTTCGGCGGGTGGGCGGGGCCGCGGGAGTCGAGGGCGCCGGTGGCCACGACGGTGCCGTCCTCCGGGTCGAGGGCGACGAGGAGCGTGTGGCGGGGCGGGACGAGATAGGCGGCGGCCGGGTCGATGATGTCGCCGTGCCAGCGCGGCACGTACCCGGTCTTGAAGTCGCGGTAGACGGTGTCGAGCATCACGGCTCGCGCACCGCCGAGGTCGTCCGGGCCCGCCGCCCTGATGCCGTATCTATGCACTTGCACATCATATGCATTAAGCCTTCCAGCTTGATCGCGGGGGCGATTTGACAGTGATCGAACGCGCGCCATAGAACCTACCAACATGACATCCATTTTCAAAAAGGTGGAGCGGTAGTGCGCATCGCGTTCGTCGGCAAGGGCGGCAGCGGCAAGACCACCCTGTCGGCGCTCTTCTCCCGCCATCTGGCACGTTCCGGCGCACCGGTACTGGCCGTGGACGGAGACATCAACCAGCACCTCGCCGAGGCGCTGGGGCACGACGGCGAGGACCTGAATGCCCCTCCGCTGGGTGCGCACGTGGCCGACATCAAAGACCTCCTGCGCGGCACCAACCCGCGCATCGCCTCCCGCGAGGCGATGATCAAAACGACCCCGCCGGGCCGCGGTTCACGTCTGCTGCGCCTGCTGGGCGATGACGAACTGCATGCCAGACACGTCCGGTGGGTGGGCGACGTCCCGCTGATGGTGACGGGCGAGTTCGACGAGAGCGACCTCGGCGTGGCCTGCTACCACTCCAAGCTGGGCGGGGTGGAGCTGTACCTCAACCACCTGGTCGACGGCCCCGGCGAGTACGTCGTCGTCGACATGACGGCCGGCACGGACGCGTTCGCCTCTGGGCTGTTCACGCGCTTCGACGTCACCTTCCTGGTGGCCGAACCCACGCGCAAGGGCGTGTCGGTCTACCGCCAGTACCGGGACCACGCACGGGAGTTCGGGATCCGGATCGCCGTGATCGGCAACAAGGTGACCGGCGAGGACGACCTGCTCTTCCTCAAGGAGCACGTGGGCGACGACCTGTTGACCCACCTGGTCCAGTCGCCGTGGGTGCGCGCCGCCGAACAGGACCGTGCCGAGGCCGGGTTGGAGTCCTTGGAGGCGCACAACCGGCACGCCCTGACCATCCTGCGCGAGACGGTCGACGCCCACACCCGCGACTGGCCCGCCCTCCACCGCCACGCGGTCGAGTTCCACCTCCGCAACGCCCACTCCTGGGCGAACGAGGCGACCAGCCTCGACCTCACCTCCCAGGTGGACCCGGACTTCGTACCGGGCCCGACCTCCCTCATCTGACCCCCACCCCCAACAGACAGGAACCGCAGCACATGTCTCTCGACGTCTCCCCCAAGCTCCTCGCCGAAGCCGAACAGGGCGACATCCGCGAGGAGGACTTCGTGGACACCGTCCGCACGTCCCTCCCCTACGCCTACGCGCTGATCGCCTCGCTGGCCGGTGAACTCAAGGGCGGAACACCCGAGTTCACCGACAACCAGACCCCTCCCCCGTCGGAGAACGAACGCGGCCAGCTCCTCCGCGCCCTCGCCAGCGACGCCATCCGCGGCAGCCTGGAACGCCACTTCGGTGTCGCCCTGGCCTTCCAGAACTGCCACCGGGTGGCGGCGTTCCGCCCGGACTCCCTGGACGGCGAGACGTACGCCCGCTTCACGTCGGTGCGCTCGCAGGTGCTGAACCAGTCGCCGGAGTTCAGGGACTGCTGAGACTCCCGTGAACGGACCGCCGTGGTCCCGTCCACTCGCCGCCGTCGCGCCGGGTGGACGGGGCGGTCCGCACAACCGTCCCCGAGGAGTACGGCACGATGAGCGGCCGTCGGAACAGGGGGCCACGATCTACGGCAACTGGGCGAAGCGTGACGCCCGCCGGGATTGACGTGGGAGTTCAGGGCCCGTGAACGGGCCCACCGAATTGCCTGCTGACTCTTCGACGGTCCGTACAGCACCGGCAGACGGCGTGGTGGGCGCGGTCACGTGACCGCGCCCACCACCCCACCCCGGCTCGCAGACCCACAAC